>JBAUXQ010000375.1:0-2295 GCA_049584355.1 Roseiarcus sp.
CCGATGCTGATGGCGCTGATCGGAAGCCGAAAACGCGAAAAGAAACGAGCCTAGCAGTGCCGCTGGGGTGAGCAGGCTCCAACTCATTGCGCGGGCAGATGGGCCTTTCGGTTTTGACGGGCCAGCGTCGGCGAACGCTCAACAGCTTCCGGTTCGATCTGGGGGATCAGCGCGCAGACCGCCAGCTGGCCGTGACGAGGCGCCCCCTTGCGATCCCAGCTCCCGCAAGGCAGCCGACGGTGACGCCGAGTTTCCGCGCGAGATCGGGATCGGTCACATCAAGGCGGGTCCGCGCAAGGCGGCCGCAACGGTCGGGCATGAGACAGATGACTTGAGAAGCGATTGATCGTCGTCCGTACGTCGATTGCGTTCAAGCGGCGATTTGACGCGGCCGGTAGTGGCTGGCTGCGGTCAACCAGCGGCAGGAGAGAGGGCTGGAGTCGTTCAGAGGCCCGCGGCCTTGGTGAGATTGACGCGAAAGCGGTCGCGGCGGCGCTGATAGCGGCGGGTCATTTCGGCGGAGGCGTGGCCGAGCTGCTTTTGCACATAGCGTTCGTCGACCTCGGCGGAAGAGGCGAGGCCGGCGCGGAGCGAATGGCCGGAGAATTTCTTCTCCCGCTCGCCCTCGCTGAGGTCGCCACGCACGCCGGCCGCGAGCGCGGTATGTTTGACCAACCGGGCGACGTGCCTGTCGGTCAGGCGGTCGGAGCCGACTTTTCCGGCAACCACCCGCCTGAACAGCGGCCCGACAGAAATCCGGGCAAATTTGAGCCAGGTTTCGAGGGCGACCACCGGGCAGGTGGCGTCCGACGAACCGCGGCCGATCTCCACCTCCCGCCAGCCGGTCTTTCCCCTGAGCGTCAGCAGCAGTCCGTCGTCGAAAAACTCGATCCAGCCCCCGCTGAGGCCATCTTCGGCGCGGCAGTCGAGGCCGACGATTTCCGAGCGGCGCAGACCGCCGGCGAAGCCGATGAGGAGGATCGCGCGGTCGCGCAGGCCACGCAGATCGCCGAGATCAAGGGTTGCGATCATCGCCAGCAGGTCCTCGGGCAGGACCGCCTCCTTCTGCTCGGGCGGCCGCCCCTGGGTCCGCCGGACGCCGGCCAGCACGGTCGCGATATGCCGGTCCCTGCGGTCCATCGGCTGGCCGCGTTGGGCAAAATTCCACATGAGCGCTGACAGCCGCCGCTCGATCGTGCTGACCGAACACGGCTTCGGGCTCGCCGCGCCGGAGGCGCAGGCGGCGATGTAGAGCCCGAGGACCTGGGGATCCGGGGGCAGGGCAGGGAGGTTTTGCCGCCGGCACCACGCGGTGTAATGGCGCCAGTCGGCGCCATAGGCGCGGTTCGTGTTGGTCGAGGTAGCGGCGCGAGCGTAGCCCCGCGCCGCCTCGGCAAGCGGCTCGAGCCGGGCCGGCAAAGAAGAAGTGTCGTTCGTCGCGTCGAGGATCGAAGATCCCGGTTTCTCGTCACTCGTCATCGGTCGCTGACCTCGGCAGGACGCTCTTGGCGATTTGCATTATGCGGGGCGGCAGGCGCGAAAGACCGGCGCGAAGCGAGCTCCGCCAGGCAGGGCCGCGGCTCCAGGCTTCTTCGAAGGCCTCGCGGAGCTCGAATTGCCGGCCTGTGGCCTCGAACGCATCGATCAGCGCCGCCGCCTGATCGACATCCTTCGTCGACTTCGCCAGTTGCGACCGGCGCGCGGCGACGATGAGCTTGTGCACGGCGAAGCGGTTGGGGGCGGGCACAACGACGGCGACGCCGGCCTCGTGCAGGAGAGCGGAACGAACAGGCTCGCGGATCAGAAAATCGAGGAAGGCGAGAGCCTGAGCGCCGATGTCGAGGGCGGGCAGCGTTGTCGCCTGGTCGCCATGCTCCGGGCTGCCGCGGCGCGTGGTCAGGAATTCGACCTTGAAGCCGCGAGCGTTGCGAAATCCGGTGGCGACGCCGGGATCGCTCCATTTTTCGATCGCGACAAAACTGGGGTCGACGGCGCGCAACGCCTCGGAAACCGGCGCGGCCTGGTCGTCGAGCGCGAGCGACACGCCAAAATCCTGGGCGACGTCGACGTCCTCGGTGGCGTAGTGGGCGGCGACCAGCTTCACGCCGAGGAGCCCGCCGTAGCTCTGGTAGGCGGTCGAGCCGACTAGGATGGCGCGTAAGCGAAACATGCCGGTCCTGGCCAGCGCGGCGACGACGGCGCCGTCGAAGGGCAGGGGAGCGGGCAGTCCGGCGCGCCGAAGGCGGGAGGCGAGGTCGCGACGGGCGCGGTGGTCGGCCTTGATCGAGCCGAAGG
>JBAUXQ010000376.1:0-9823 GCA_049584355.1 Roseiarcus sp.
GCGGCGCCGACCGGCACGCCGGTCATGCATGTCGACCATTTCGTCCGCGGCAAGGGCCAGTTCATGCTGACTGAATATCTCGCCACGGAGGAGCGCGCCGGGCCGCGCTTCCCGCTCCTTTTGACCACTGGCCGCATCCTGTCGCAATACAATGTCGGCGCCCAGACGCGGCGCACTCCGAGCACGGTCTGGCACCATGAGGACGTGCTCGAGATTCATCCCTTCGACGCCGAGCAGCGCGGCGTGCGCGACGGCGATCTCGTGGCGCTCACGAGCCGGATCGGCGAGATTTCGCTCCACGCCAGAGTCACCGAGCGGGTGCAGCCGGGGGTCGTCTATACGACCTTCCATCACGCCGTGACCGGCGCTAACGTGGTGACGACCGACAATTCCGACTGGGCGACCAACTGTCCGGAGTACAAGGTGACCGCGGTGCAGGTCCGGCGCACCAACCACTTCTCCGATTGGCAGCTGCGCGATCGCGAAGAGGGTGTCTCGTTGCGCCGGATGGCGAAGGCGGTGGCCGATGCGGCCGAGTGAGGGTCCGGGTTCGATCGACGCTCCGGTCCGCGTCTTTTCCTACGACCTGGGCGCCGGCGGAAAGGAGTTCACGCGCGCCATCGCCGTCGAGGCCCCGGTCCAGATCGTCCTCGGCGGCGCGCCGTTCGCCGTCATGATGGCGACCCCGCGGGACCTCGAGGATTTCGCCGCCGGCTTTGTCCTGACCGAGCAGATCGCCGAGAGCGTCGCCGATATCCGGGGAATCGAGGTCGAAGCGGTCGAGGACGGCTGGAAGCTCAAGATCGCGCTCAGCAGCGAACGATTGCAGGCCCATATGGCGCGCGCCCGGGCGATGAGCGGGCGGACCGGCTGCGGCCTCTGCGGCATCGAGGATTTCTCCCAGATGCCCTCGCCCCGGCCGCCGCTCGATCCGCCGCCTGCGATCGAGCCGGCCGCGATCCGCGCTGCGATTGGCGAGCTTGAGGGCTGGCAGCCTCTCAATCGCGCGACCCGCGCTGTCCATGCCGCGGCGTGGTGCGGGCGGAATGGCAGGATTTTATTGTCGCGCGAGGATGTCGGACGGCACAATGCGCTCGACAAGGCGATCGGGGCGCTGGCGCGCGCCCGTGTTGCGCCGGACAGCGGATTTTTTGTCATCACCAGCCGCTGTTCGTTCGAAATGGTCGCCAAGGCGGCGATCTTCGGCGCCGGGACCCTGGTGTCGGTTTCCGCCCCGACCTCGCTCGCCCTGGAGCGGGCGCGGCGTTTCGGCGTTCGCCTGATCGCGGTCGCGCGCGCCGACCAGGCGCTCTCATTTGCCGGCGGCAAGGACGAGGCAAGCGGGGGATTGGCGGCGTGACGACCGGCAAGATCGACAAATTGGTGCGGATGGCCAATCAGATCGGGGATTTCTACGCCGCCATGCCCGAGCGGGAAGCAACCGCCGGCGCCGCCTTGCATCTCACGCTCTACTGGACGCCGAAGATGATTCGCGAGATCATCGCCTTCGCCGATCAAGGCCATCCCGGCCTCAATGCGACCGCGGCGCGCGCGGTCGAATCGTTGAAACAGAAGGCGACGGCCGCCTAGGACTCTTCCGGGCCCCATGCCTCGCTGGCCGCGCCCACCCAATCTGCTGCGGCTCTTCGTCGGCCAGCACATCATCAACGGCGCGAGCGTCGGCCTGGGGGTGGTTGCGGTCGCGCTTGTCTCCTCGGCGATTTTCGGCTTCGCCGCCGGCCAGCCGGCGACGCTCGGCGCCATTGCGGCCAGCATTTCCGATCTCCCGGCGCCCTGGCGGGAGAAGGCGAAGACGCTCGGCTTCGGCTTCGCGCTGGCGCTCCTCTCGACCGTGGCGATTCAGCTCGCGCTGCCGTGGGCGGTCGCCGCCCTCGTCATGATCGGCCTCATCAGCTTTGTCGGCGGTCTCGTCACCGGGCTCGGCCGATGGGCGGTGGCGGTCGGCATGCAGGCGGTCATCCCGATGGTTTTCATTCTCGGATTCCCGCGCGAGACTTTCCCGGCCGCGGTTCGAATCGAGCTGTTGCTCGCGGGCGGGGGCGTCGCCTATATCGCGCTTGCGCTTCTGGCGACCGTTTTTACCGACGCCAGCGCCCGCCGGCTGGTGACGAGCGAATCGATCCGCGAATTCTCGATGTACATGCGCGCGGTCGCGGGCGTTTTTGATCCGGACCAGGAATTGGCTGCAGCCTATGGCGCAACGATTCGCCAACAGTCGATGCTTTCGGAGCAATTGCAGTCGGCGCGCTCGGTCTTGCTTGATCGGCCGGGAGAAAAGGGCGAGCGGATGCGGCTCGCAGCGTCTATCGGCATCCTGCTCGATGCGCTGGATGCGCTGGTGGCCGCCCAATGCGACGTCGACCTCATCCGGCAGACACCGGAGGCCGCGACAGTGCTGGCGCGAATCGGCGACGCGCTACGGGTCGGATCGTTCGATCTCGAGCACTTGAGCCTGGAGCTCCTGACCACCGGTCGCCCCATTCTGCCGCCCGACCATCAGCTCGCCATCGACGCGCTCAAGCGCGAGGCGGCCCGGGCGGAAGCCGAAGCGATGGACCCGAAAGCGCATGCGGCGCTCGCCGCCACGACCTGGCGACTCGTCCTCTCGCTCAGCCATATCAGGCGCTTGGAGCGCGCCTTGTCGGACGACGAGACGGCGCGCGCATCGATCGGCGACGTCAATCTCGCCGCCTTCATCCCGAAACGCCGCTACGCGCCGAGCGCGCTCATGCCCCATTTGAGCCTCGAATCGCCGGTGCTCAGGTTCGCCGTGCGCCTGGCGCTGGCGATGATGGCAGGGGCGGTCGTCGCCCAATCGCTCGGCGACGAGCGGCATGGCAACTGGGTCCTGCTCACCATCGCGGTGGTGATGCGGGCAGGCTACGGGCTCACCAAGCAGCGCCGCGACGACCGCGTCATCGGCACGCTGATCGGCTGCGTCGTCGCTGCGGGCTCCGTCGCCTACTTGCCGGCCGGCGCGCTGGTCGCGGTCCAGGGTCTCGCGGTCGCCGTCACCCACAGCTTTGCGCGGCTCAATTACCGCGTGGCCTCTTCCGGCGCCTCGGTCACCGCGCTGGTGTCGCTGCACCTGGTCCAGCCGTGGGTGTCGGCGCCGATCCTGGTGCGACTCGCCGATACGCTGATCGGCGCGGCGATCGCGCATCTCTTCAACTATCTCTGGCCGCGCTGGGAATCGTCCGAGGCGCCGCGGCTGGCGAGCCGCCTCCAGGCCCAGCTTGCCGCCTTCGCCGCCGCCGCGCTCAGGGCCGATGTGAGCGATCATGACTACCGGCTGGCGCGCAAGAACGTGATCGAGGCGATCGCCGCGCTTTCCGATTCCGCCGGGCGGATGAGCAGCGAGCCGATGGCGGCGCGCAAGGGCCTCGACGAAATGGCGAACCTGCTGATCGCCGCCTACAGCTTGGTGGCCGAGCTTTCGGCGGCCCGTCTCGCGGTTCAGACCGGCGCTCCGCCGCTCAACCCGGCAATCCGCGAGGGGGTTCAGGGCCTCCTCGCCAACCAATCCGGCGCAGCCGCCTCCGACGCCCCTGCCGGCCCGCTGGCCGCCGCCGCGCTCGCCGTCACCTCGGCCGCCCGAAAATACGAGCGCGCGGCGAAAACCGAGGGCAAGTAGGGCGCTCCTTCCCGCCCCTCTTGTGGGGGTGGGAACGCGCCCGAATCACCTCGGCCGCGACTCGACCCCCGCAAGGGCGCTCAACTCGTCCTCGAGCCGCAATTCGACGCTCTTCGCCTCCGTCTTGATCCAGTCGATCACGACCTGGACGTCCTCGCGGGGCGTAGCGTCGGCTTGGACCAGCCAATAGGCGTATCCATGCGCCTGGTCCGCGCCCGCGCCGCCGACCGCGACCAGCCTGCCTTGCGACAGCAAGGGCTCGATCAGGGCGATGCGGCCGAGCGCTATTCCCTGGCCCTCGAGCGCCGCCCGGATTGCCTGATCATATTGATTGTAGCGCAGAACGCCCTTCGGCTTGACGGCGCTCAGGCCCATGGAATGGAGCCGATCGGCCCATTGCAGCCAGGGGCGATTCGAGTCGTCGTATTCGATGAGAACGTGGGCGGCGATCGACTCGGGGTCGAGGCGGCTCACGCCCAGCGAGGGATGGGCGACGGGCGCGACCGCTTCGCCGAACAGGCGCTGCGACCCCGGCGGAGCGTTCGAGGCCGGGCAATAGCGGATGGCGACATCAGCGCCTCCGGTCCTCAGATCGACCACTCGGTTGTTCGCCGCCACCCGCACGTCGATATCGGGATGGCGCTGCTGGAAACCCCCGAGGCGCGGCATGATCCACAAGCCCGTGACGCCGATGCTGGCGGTGATCGTCACCGGCTGCCGGTCGCGCCCGGCGGCGAGCGCATTGACGCCATCCTGAAGCTGTTGAAGGGCGCTGTCGGCGACCCGAAAGAAGCGTTCGCCTTCGGCGGTGAATCCGATCGAGCGATAGCCCCGGTTGATGAGCTTGACGCCGAGCGCCTCTTCGAGCGCGATGATCTGCCGGCTGACGGCGGATTGGGTGAGGAAAAGATCCTGCGCCGCGAGCGTAATGCTCATGCGCCGGCCGACAGCGACGAAACCGCGAACGAGATCGAGCGACGGCAACCGAACCGGAAAGCTTCGCATGTGATTACCTCATGCGATCGAGCCCCACCGTGGTCATGCTCCCTGGCTCTGTCAAGCCGAGCCGGGTTAGGGCGGGCTAGCTCGCTTTCGCCACCGCATTCCCGCGTCGCATGCGATCGATGCCGAGATGTCGTTTGACGGGCGACAGCCGCCGACCCTACCAATGGCGCATCAAAGTCGCTGAGGAGGCTTTTATGCGCATCGCATTGCAGCATTTCGCATTCGAAATGTCGCCGCCGCAGTTCGCCCACTGGCGGAGCGAATTGCAATCATGGCGCCGGCGGGCGCGGGAACGGGGCGAGCTGGCGCGGATGTCGGACGGCGAACTGCACGACATCGGGATCAGCTCCGCCGAGCGCTGGTCGGAAATCAACAAGCCGTGCTGGCGCGGCTGACGCCGTCGGTAACCCATCGCTCAAAGTCCGCCGGGATCACGTTGCCCCCGCAGATGATTGTTGCGACCCGCTTGCCCGAGTAGCGGGACGGATCCTCCAGGATCGCCGCAACGCCCAGCGCGGCTGACGGCTCAACGAGAAGTCCGGCGCGGCGATAGAGCATCCGCATTCCGGCAATGATGCTGTCTTCCTCGACCAGCGCGACGTGATCGGCTACGACCAGCAGGTCGTCGAGAACAGCGGGGATGGGAAAGCGCCCTGCAACGCCGTCCGCGATTGTATCCGTGCGGTCCGTCTCGACGATGGACCCTGCCCGCCATGACAATGCCATCGCTGGCGCTCCCCTGGGCTGCACGCCCACGATTTCGACCCGTGGAGCGAGGCGCTTGAAGACGTACCCCACGCCGGTGGCCATTGCGCCGCCTCCGAGCGCGACGAGCACAGCGTCGATACGCCCGACGCCTTCTTCAAGGAGCTCGAGCCCAATGGTGCCAGCTCCTTCGCAGGTGTCGATGTTCTCGCTGTCTTCGACCAGGAATGCGCCTTCGCTGTCTGCGATCTGCCGAGCCAGATGGCGAGCCGCCTCGATGTCGCCATCGACGATCCGCACCGTCGCGCCCAGCGCCCGGATTCTTTCCAGCTTGTATGGATTCGCGCTGCGGCTGGCGACGACGGTTGTCGAAATCCCTCGGCTTCGTCCGCTATAAGCCAACGCTTGTCCGAGATTGCCGGCGCTCGCGCAGACCGCCGCCGTGGCGCCCGAGTCGGCCAGACGCGCCATGACCGTCTCCGTCCCACGACCCTTGAAACAGCGTATTGGATTGGCGGTTTCAAGCTTCAAAATGAGTTCGCAGCCGAGCGCCTCGCCAAGGGGTGGGCAAACGTACTGAGGCGTGTTTCGAAAGACCGGCGCGATGCGGGAAACAGCCGATCGAATTCTGTCCAAGTCGAGCCGGACCGGAGCCCGCGGGCCGGCGCGAGCAGAACGTTTCTCGGAGCACACTACGACGATCCCACCGAATTGACGATCCCAGGGACACGATTCGTTGCTGCGCTTATAGCCGCTTTTCGAACCAGTGATCGGCGTAGGGGTTGTCGTTGAAACGCGCGATTTCCCGGAATCCTTCTTTTCGGTAGAGCGCGTGGGCCTCGGTCAGCGCCCGGTTGGTGTCCAGGCGGAGCGTCCTGAGGCCCATGTCGCGCGCCGCTGCTTCGAGCGTTCTGAGCACCCGGCGGGCGACGCCCATGCCGCGGGCGGAGGGCGCGGTCCACACCCGCTTGATCTCTCCCGTCGCCGTGCCGGTCCGCTTGAGCCCGCCGCATCCGACCGCATCGCCGTCGAGCCGGGCGAGCACGAACAGGCCCGATGGCCCCGCCATATCGTCGGCGCGGGCGGAATCGTCCCTGGCAACGTCGAACCCGCCCTCGAAGCGCGCCGCGAGCTCGCTGAAGTACGCATCGAGGCACCGGCGCGCGTCGGCGCTCATCGGAGGTTCCGCCGCGACTTCGACCGAGGCGGCCCGGATCAACCGCTCGACCTCGCCCATCGCCGTCGCCAGGCGGCCGCGCTCGGCTTCGTCGAGGGCCTCCAGCATCGACGCTGCGAGCCGGTCCGAGAGCCGGTCGTAAGCGGCGCGCTCCGCGCTTCCCTTGCGGGTCAGGCTCACCCGGCGCCGACGGCCGTCTCCGCCGCCCTTCGCAAGTTCGATCAAGCCCTGCGCCTTGAGGGATTGGACAAGACGGCTGAGATAGCCCGAATCGAGCCCAAGCCTGCTCCGCAGCGTGCGCACATCGACGCCGTCGGCGCCGATTTCGAAAATGAGCCGCGCCTCCGCCAGCGGCCGGCCTCGCCGCAGGTAATTGGTCTCCAGCGCGCCGACGCGCCGGGTAACCAGGCGGTTGAAGCGGCGAATCTGCCTGAGCTGACTCTCGTCCATTGTCTGACTTTAGTCAGGCATCGGCGGATTTCAAGCTTGGGGACGACCCGCGGCGATTGCTTTAGCGGGAGCCTCCATTAATCGCATCGCGCCCCCAACCACCGCGCTCCGCGTGGTCCCCCTCCCGCTTTGCGTGGGAGGACAGCGCGGCCCTTTGCTCCCGCCCGCTCGCAAAGCGCCGGGGCGGCGCAAGCCATTGTACGGCGCGTCGAAAGGGTTGTTGTTCGCCGCCGGTCCGGGTGCGATGGAATTGATTGCAGCAATGCCGCAAACGGCGTTAGACTGAGCGCCAGCGCAACGGGCGCGCCATCGTGCAATGTTCTCGCATTCTGCATCGCGGTTCGCGCCCATGAAGAAAAAAGCGTCGATGCCGGCGCGTCGCGCGGAACACGGCGATGCGCCATAACGTTGAGGGCTACGGTCGGGGCTCCTAGGTCAGGAGACTATGATGCCAAACGTGGAATACAGACTAGCGTCAGGGCACTCGGTTCGCCATCTAGACGTCGCGCCGATGATCGCTGCGCTTCGCTTCCAGCCTTCCGATTTCGAATTTTCTCATGGCTGGCTCAACCATGTGCCAAGCCGCCATCGTTTCCAGTTCGACCGGTCCGGGCGGGTGACGATCGACGCGCTTTGCGGCTGCGCGGCGCTGTCGATAAGGCCCGAGCAGGCGGACGAGCTCCATACGATGTTCAAGACTTGGCGCCACTCCTATTGGGTCCCGCTGGAGACCAACCGGGAGTTCGCGTCGCACTTCCGCGCCCCTAATGCCTGGGTCAGATTGTTCCGCGACATCCGCATGGCCTGGCGGCGCTTCCGGCGCGAGGCCGAGCCGACGACCATCCCCGTCGAGGGGGTGTCGGCGACGCCGGCCGAATAGCCGGGCGCTCGGTTCCCTGAACCGCGCCGCCGCTTGCGGCGCGGCGCTGGCTGATGGATCGAAAACGCTGTAGCGCTGCAAGGAGGCGCCGCGTCGGTCTATTTGCGCGGGTCGCGCTTTAGACAATCCCCGATGACGAACCTGCGACCGCAGGGCGCTCCTTCGCCTTGACCTTGCGATAGTTCGAAGCCCGATAGACCGCGATCGGATCGATCGCGCCGCCATTGTGCATCCGCGCCTCGGCCAGGATCGGCGAAACGTCGGTCATGAAGCCGGCCTTCAGAACGCGGTGGGCGAGCATGACGTCGTTCGCGTCTTGCGCCCCGGCGAGCGCTTCGCGGTCGACGATAAGCGCTTGCGCATAGGCGCGCTGCGTCTCCATCGCCGAGACCATCAGGCTCTCGATCGGATCGGTGACGTTGTGCGACTGATCGAGCATGTAGGCGGGATCAAAGCCCGCCGCGCCGCGCGCGCTGGCGTCGACCAGCTCATTGAACACCCGGAACAGCCGAAACGGGTCGATCGATCCGGTGTCGAGATCGTCGTCGCCGTATTTTGAATCGTTGAAATGAAACCCGGCCAGCCGCCCGGCGCGGATGAGCCGCGACACGATCTGCTCGATGTTGACGTTCGGCGCGTGGTGGCCGAGGTCGACGAGGCACTGGGCCTTCGGGCCCAGCGCCTGAGCCGCCATGAGGCTCGTTCCCCAGTCGGAGATCACCGTCGAATAGAACGCCGGCTCGTTGAGCTTGTGCTCGAGGAAGACGCGCCAGTCGCCCGGCAGGCGCGCGTACACCTCGCTCATCGATTCGAGGTACCAGTCGAACACGCGATCGAGGTTCGACTGGCCGGGAAAATTCGAGCCGTCGGCGATCCAGACGGTCAGCGCCTTCGACCCCAGTTTCTCGCCGATTTCGATGCATTCGACGTTGTGCGCCACCGCCTGATCGCGCACCGCCTTTTGGCTGTGGCTCAGCGAGCCGAACTTGTAGGACAGCGTCTGGCCGGGCTGGTCCTGAAAAGTGTTGGAATTGACCGCGTCGAAACCGACGCCAAGCCCCGCCGCGAATTCGGCCAGCTCGCGATAGTCGTCGACCTTGTCCCAGGGGAAATGCGGCGAGCAGGTCGGCGTCGCGCGCGTGAGCTGGTGGATGGTCGCGCAATCCTCAAGCTTGTCGAAGATGCCGCGCGGTTCGCCGGGTCCGGGAAAGCGGGCGAAGCGCGTGCCGCCGGTTCCAACCCCCCAGGTCGGCACGGCGACCGCGAACGCGGCGACTCTGGCCGTGATCGCCGCGATGTCGACGCCGGCGCGTCGAAGTCGCCGGCCGAGCGCCGCATAATCCTCCGCCTGCGCGGCGGCGAGCCTGGCGTTCTCCTCGCCGATCAACGCCTCGGGGATACGATAGGACATGGCCGCTTCCTTTGCGTCGCTTGGTCAGCGGGTGAAGCTCACGGCGTTGCCCGCATCGACATTGAGGATGTTGCCGGTGCTCTTGGCTGAGAGATCGGAGGCGAAGTAATAGACAGCCTCGGCGATGTCCTCGGGGTACACGGACAGCTTCAACAGCGAGCGCTGGCGGTAAACCTCTTCGAGTTCGGTCTCGCTGACCTTGTTCGACGCCGCCCGTTGCGCTCGCCATTCGCCCTGCCAGATCTTGGAGCCGCGCAGCACCGCATCCGGATTGACCGTATTGGCGCGAATGCCGTGCGGCGCGCCTTCGAGCGCCAGACAGCGCGCCAGATGAACCTCTGCCGCTTTGGCGCTGCAATAGGCCGATGCTCCGGGAGAGGCCGCGAGCGCGTTCTTCGAGGCGATGAAGACAATGGCGCCGCCGAGACCCTGATCTTTCATGATCCGGTAGCCCGCCCGGGCGGAGAGAAAATATCCGGTGGCGAGGATCGCGAAGTTGCGGTTCCAAAGCTCGAGCGAAGTGTCCTCGAACGGCGCCGC
>JBAUXQ010000377.1:0-4501 GCA_049584355.1 Roseiarcus sp.
GGTCGGCGTCGGGATCGAACGCGTCCGACGACTTCCGCGGCCTTGCTGGCGCGGCCGGCTCGCCGGGGCTTTGGGGGGCTTCAACGACGTCAGGCGCCGGGGGGGCGCCCTCGGAGTGGTCGCCGAACCGGTATTCGACGTCCTGGCGGAACTTCTGCAGCTCAGTCTCGAGCCGATGCTCGGCGTTCTCCAATTCCTCGATCCGGCCGTTGGCCTGCCGGAGCTCCTCCTCGAGCTGGTTGACGCGCAGCACCAGCTCCGCGGTCTGGCCGGGGTCGCCCGGAATGTCGGCCGGCGGCGCCTGGCGGTGGAAAGGATCGAATTGGGCCTGAGCCGGCGCCGCGAGCGCGACGCAGGCGACGAACGCCGCCATGAGGCGTGGGCGAAACGAAGTCGTCAATGGCGGTTTCCTCGATCGGGTCTGATTCGCCGGCCCATAGGCCCCGCATCTGTCGATTTCAAGTCAAGCCGCAAGCGTCCTCTCTCGCTCGTCCACGGCGGATCAACTGCTCCCGGGCGCGCCGTTGAGCACGGTGACGGCGCGGCGATTCTGTGACCAGCAGGAAATGTCGTCGCAGGTGGCGACCGGCCGCTCCTTGCCGTAGCTGATCGTCTTCATCCGCGACGCGGCGACGCCCTTGGCGGCGAGATAGTCATGGACCGCCTGGGCGCGCCGGGAGCCGAGGGCGAAATTATATTCGCGCGTGCCGCGCTCGTCCGCATGGCCTTCGATCGTGAAGGCGTAGCGATTGTACTGATTGAGCCAAGCGGCCTGCTTGTCGAGCGTCGCCTGGGCGGTCGTGGAGAGATCCGTCTGATCGGTGTCGAAGAAGACACGGTCGCCGACCGTCTGGTTGAATTCCTGGATGCTGCCGGGGCCTGCTGCGCCATAGCCCGCAGCGAAATTGTTGTCGGTGTTGTTGTGCGAGCAAGCGCCAAGGGCCAAGCCGAGCGCAAGCGCTACCGCCAATGCAATCGAACTCCGGACCTTGTTCGCGTCCATGCTGCCGCTCCTGACGACCCTTCGCTCGCCCTGCGAACGTGCCGCCCTAAGAGTTAATGCAAGGTTCCGATAAGCTTACCGGCGCCTTCCCACGTGAATACGCACGCCACGCAACCCGCCGGCAGCGTTAACAGCGGATTAATGGCCATATTGCGGCGCAAAAGGCCTTGTGCTCGCCCCGTTTGATCGGCATGGTCGCGCGCTCGTGAACCGGGGTTGTTGCGGATCGTCTTGGGATGAAGCGCTTAAAGGTTAGGCGAACGGCGCTCGTCGCGCTGGCCATGGTCTTCCTGGCGCTCGCCTGGATCTGGGACCTTTTCATTGCGGCGTGGCGGCTGCTGGTCAGCTTCATACCGTGGACGCGGTTCAAGCTGGCCTTTGTCGCGCTCGTCGACCGACTGCCGGCGCCGCTTGTGCTCCTCATATTCCTGGTGCCCTTCCTGATTGTCGAGCCGCTCCTTGTGGTGGCCACGATCGCCGTCGCGATGGGGTACGTCGTCTCCGGAGCGATCGCCTGGATCGCGCTCAAGCTTCTCGCCGTCGGGCTCATCCCGGCTATTTTCGATTTGACCCAGCACCGGCTGATGACGATGCCGTGGTTCGCCCGGGCTTACGACAAGGTGATGGTGTTTCATCACTATGCAGACCAGATCGTCGCCCCTTACAAAGAGGCCGCCGCTGAGGTCCTCCGCCAATGGCGCCGCCGCGCCGCCGCGGCGACAAAACGCGTCCCAGGCCTCGCGCAGCTTGCGGCGCGTTTCGCAACTCGCAAGCGCGCAAGCGGGCGGCCGGTCCTGCCTTCGAACGGGTAGCGACGGCGGGCGAGGCCTCGAGTTAGGAAAGCGACGCCCGAGGCGACTTCGCTCGCGGCGTCCCGAGACGAACTCGGTCTCGCGGCGGCTGCAGGCGGGGTGAAACTCACGCAAGTCGCTGCAGATCTCGATCGGGCGCGAAGGCGGCACAAGCAATAGTCTTGAAGAGTGTGTTGACAGATCGCGGCGCCGGGTCCAGATTCGCCGGGTGCTCGAGGGGCGTCCCTAAATGGGGCTGAGACGGCGAGACGCCGAACCCTTTGAACCTGATCCGGGTCATGCCGGCGAAGGGACGTAGCGGCCGCGACCCTCCATTTGGTCCGCCAGTTCCCGCCGTCGGACTCATGCTCGAGGAGACGGCCATGAACGAGATTCCCAAATTCGTCGCGCCGCAGAGCGTCACCACCGGGCCGATAATGGGCTCGCGCAAGATCTACGCTGCGCCGCAGCGCCGCCCCGACATCCTCGTCCCGTTCCGCGAGATCACGCTCAGCGACTCGAGCGAGCCGCCGGTCAGGGTCTACGATCCCTCCGGACCCTATACGGAAGGCGGGGCGCCAATCGATCTCGCCGACGGCTTGCCGCCTGTGCGCGAGGCTTGGATCGAGGCGCGAGGCTTGGCGGCGGCTGAGCCGCGCACGATCAGGCCCGAGGACAACGGCAACGTCTCGGCTGACCATCTTGCGCCGCTCTGCCCGGCGGCGCGGACGCTGCGCGCGGGTCGTCCCGGGCAACTCGTCACCCAACTGGAATTCGCCCGCGCCGGAATCGTGACCGAGGAGATGGTTTACGTCGCCCACCGCGAGAATCTGGCGCGCGAGGCGGCGGTTGCGGACGCGTCGGGCCGCCTCGCCGACGGCGAGAGCTTCGGGGCCGCCATTCCCGAATTCGTGACGCCCGAATTCGTCCGCGAGGAGGTGGCGCGCGGGCGGGCGATCATTCCCGCCAACATTAATCACCTCGAACTCGAGCCGATGGCGATCGGCCGTAGTTTTCTCGTCAAGGTCAACGCCAACATCGGCAATTCGGCGGTGAGCTCCGGCGTCGCCGAGGAAGTCGAGAAGATGGTGTGGGCGATCCGCTGGGGCGCCGACACGGTGATGGATCTCTCGACCGGCCGCAACATCCACAATATCCGCTCCTGGATCGTTCGCAACGCGCCGGTCCCGATCGGGACGGTGCCGATCTACCAGGCGCTGGAGAAGGTCGGCGGCGATCCGCTCAAGCTCGACTGGGAAGTGTTCAAGGATACGCTGATCGAGCAGGCCGAGCAGGGAGTGGATTATTTCACCATCCACGCCGGCGTCCGCCTCGCGCATGTGCCGCTGACCGCGAAACGGGTTACCGGCATCGTTTCGCGCGGCGGTTCGATCATGGCCCGCTGGTGCCTCGCCGGCCATCGCGAGAGCTTTCTCTACGAGCGCTTCTCCGACATCTGCGACATCATGCGAAGGTATGACGTTTCGTTCTCGCTCGGCGACGGCCTGCGTCCGGGCTCGATCGCCGACGCCAACGACGCGGCGCAATTCGCCGAGCTCGAGACGCTGGGCGAACTGACCAGGGTCGCCTGGGACAAGGGCTGCCAGGTCATGATCGAAGGCCCCGGCCACGTGCCGATGCACAAGATCAAGGTCAACATGGAAAAGCAGCTCAGGGAATGCGGCGAGGCGCCCTTTTATACCCTCGGGCCGCTCACGACCGACATCGCGCCGGGCTACGACCACATCACCTCAGGCATTGGCGCCGCGATGATCGGCTGGTTCGGCACGGCGATGCTTTGCTACGTGACGCCGAAGGAGCATCTGGGTCTGCCCGACCGTGACGACGTGAAGACCGGCGTCATCACTTATCGCATCGCCGCCCACGCCGCCGACCTCGCCAAGGGCCATCCGGCCGCGCGCATCCGCGACGACGCGCTGTCGCGGGCGCGCTTTGACTTCCGCTGGGAGGACCAGTTCAACCTCTCGCTCGATCCCGACACGGCGCGCAAGTTCCACGACGAGACGTTGCCGAAGGACAGCCACAAGGTGGCGCATTTCTGCTCGATGTGCGGGCCGAAATTCTGTTCGATGCAGATCACGCAGGACCTGCGCAAGGAGGCCGAAGCGATGGCCGGCATGGCCGAGAAATCGCGGGAGTTCCTTGAAAAGGGCGGGACGCTCTACGTCGATGCGGCGGAGTGAGGCATTGCGAGCGACCGTAATCGGCGCTGGCGTCGTCGGCCTGACGACTGCGCTGACCCTCGCCGAGCGCGGCGCCAAGGTGACGCTTGTCGAGCGATCGCGCGAACTTGGCGGCAACGCGTCGTGGCTTGCAGGGGGCATGCTGGCGCCGTTCTGCGAGGGCGAGAGCGCGCCGCAGAGCGTGGTCGATCTGGGCCAAAGCGCAATCGACTGGTGGGACGCGCGGGTTCCTGGAGTCGCGCGGGCGGGCACGCTGGTCGTCGCGCCGCCGCGAGATGTCGGCGAGATCGACCGCTTCGCCCGGCGCACGCGCGGGCATGAGCGGGCGAATGAGGCGCGGATCGCGGCGCTCGAACCCGATCTCGGCGGACGTTTTCGCACCGGTCTCTTCTTCGCCGGCGAGGGCCATCTTGATCCGCGCGGCGCGATGGGCGCGCTCGCCGGCGCGCTCCGCCGCGGCGGCGCCGAGATGCGCTTTGGCGAGGACGGCGAGGGGCTCGGGC
>JBAUXQ010000378.1:0-7714 GCA_049584355.1 Roseiarcus sp.
CCGTGCTCAGCCTCGAAGATTCGCCGATGACCGAGGCGTCGCTGCGCATGCCGCAGCTCACCACCTCGCTTCTGCAGCGCTACGGCGACAAGTGGACCTATTCGCTGGCCGTGAACGACCTCTACTATGACTTCATGGGGCCGTCGCTGGCGAGCGCCGGCAAGAGCGGGACCGACGCGCCGCACAATATCTCGGCGGGAGACGGATCGGAGTCGGCGTTCGCGCGCATTCGCGCCAAGCAGTTCCAGATGGCGACAGTGCCCGAGCCATTGCATGAGCAGGGATGGCAGCTTGTCGACGAGCTCAATCGCGCCTTCGCCAAGCAACCCTGGTCCGGCTATATCTCCGGCATCCATCTGGTGACCGCCGACAACATCGCCTACGACGGCGGCCCAAAGAACGTGTTCGATCCCGACAACGGATATCGCGACGTTTACAAGAAGATCTGGGGCGTGAAATAGCCCACTTTTGGGTTGTTGAAAAGTTCTTGCGGCGGGTTCCATGTCCCGCCGGCCCCGCCGCAGGAGGCCCGCTCGAAGAGCCGGTTCGAAAGTCGCGTTCGCCCTTTCTCTGGGACATGAAATATGTGTTGTATCTGATCTACTAAAACATTATCAAGTCGCGTCGACGTGCGCACAGCCGCGATCGCTCTGTCGTGTCACTCGCGCCAGTCGCCGACCAGCCCAGTCGGTAGGTCGCGAACGCCTGCAGCGCCGCGATAACCAGCGGCCCGACGGCCTTGCCGAGGTTGTGCTGTACAAGGCCGACCCCGGCGCCGGGCGGCACGATCGCCCGCGGAGCAACGAGCGGGCGGGCGCGAAGCCGCTCGCAACCAAAACATTGATCGCCGTGCTCCACGCCGCGAGGCGGAAGGCCGACGTCTCGCTCTCCGCGGCCATCAATTGTCCTTCGTTTTAGCCCGGATTGGCCGGGCTTAAGGCGGCAAGCGCGCCTGCCACCCGGCCGATTGTCGCCGCGGAATATCTCCTAGCCCCCCGTCTTGCTCCCGGGCGTTGTTTTGGCCGGGCGTCCGTCGTCTCTCAGCCAGACGTAGATCGCCGGAATGACGAGAACGGTCAGCGCGGTTGAGGACGCGAGCCCGAACACGAGCGAGATCGCCAGCCCCTGGAAGATCGGATCGGTGAGAATGAAGGCCGCGCCGATCATCGCCGCCGCAGCGGTGAGCACGATCGGCTTGAACCGGGTCGCGCCGGCTTCGATCAGCGCGTCCCTCAATGCGGCCTTGCCGTCCGCGCGCCGGCGGCGGATGAAATCGACCAGCAGGATCGAATTGCGCACGATGATGCCCGCCAGCGCGATGAAGCCGATCATCGACGTCGCGGTGAATGCGGCGCCGAGCAGCCAGTGCCCGAGCACGATGCCGATCAAGGTCAACGGCACGGGCACGAGAATGACGAGCGGCAGAAGGAACGACCCGAACTGCGCCACGACCAGCAAGTAGATGCCGAGGATCGCGACCATGAAGGCCGCGCCCATGTCGCGGAAGGTCACATAGGTGACCTCCCACTCGCCGTCCCACAGCAGGGTCGGTCTCGAATCATCGACCGGCTGGCCGTGAAACTTGATCTCTGGCGGTCCGGCCGCGCCCCAATCCATTTTGGCGATGGCGTCCTGAACCGCCAGCATGCCGTAGACCGGCGCCTCGAAGCGCCCGGCGACCTCGGCCGACACCATCTCGGCAAAGCGTCCGTTATGGCGAAAAATCGGACGGGACGCGCGCTCGCGCTTGACCTTGACGACGTCGCCGAGCTCGACATTCGTTCCCTGCCTGACCGTGCCGCCGGCGGGCAACGGCGTCGACAGGAGGCGCTCGTCGAGGGTGAGCGCGCTCTGGGGCAGCTTCACGCTGATATCGATCGGCTTCAGGCCTTCGCCGCGCTGCGAATAGCCGACCTTCACCCCGCCGACGATGGCGCCGATCGTGTCATAGACCGCCTGCTCCTCGACGCCGTGGAATTCGAGCGCCTCCTGGTCGATCGAGAAGCGCAGGCGGTCGGACGGCGTGCCGAAACTGTCGTCGACGTCGACGATGAAATCCACCGATTCGAACGCCTTGCGCACTTTCCCGGCGAGCGCGCGGCGGCTTTCCGCGTCCGGTCCATAGATTTCAGCCAAGAGCGTCGCCAGCACCGGCGGTCCCGGCGGAACCTCGACCACCTTGAGCGCGGAGCCGGCGGGCAGCGCGAGATCGGCGAGCCGACGGCGGACGTCGAGCGCGATCGCGTGGCTCGCGCGCCCGCGCTCGTCTTTAGGGGCGAGATTGATCGAAAGGTCGCCCTGGTTCGGATCCGCGCGCAGGTAGTAATGGCGCACGAGGCCGTTGAAGTTGAATGGCGCCGCCGTCCCCGCATAAGCCTGGATCGACACAAGATCGGGCAGGTCCTTGAGCCGGTCGGCCGCGGCCATCAACGCCCGATCCGTTTGTTCCAGGCTCGCGCCGTGCGGCAGGTCGAGGACCACCTGGATCTCCGACTTGTTGTCGAAGGGCAAGAGCTTGACGCGAACGTCCTTGGTCACGAACAGCGAACAAGCGGCGAGCGTCGCGAGCCCGACTGCAATGAGGAACGCCTTCGAGCGGATCCGGCCCTTGAGAAGCGGCCGCGCGACGCGCGCATAGAAACGGCCCATGGCGCCGACGTCGTGATGGCCGCCCGGCTGGGCCTCCTTGGCGTCGAAACGCCTGCGCGCGAAGCGCAGCAAGAGCCAGGGGGTGACCGTCACCGCGACGAAGAATGAGAACAGCATCGCAATCGAGGCGTTGGCGGGAATGGGGCTCATGTACGGGCCCATCATCCCGCTCACGAACATCATCGGCAGCAGCGCGGCGATGATAGTGAGCGTCGCGACGATCGTCGGATTGCCGACTTCCGACACAGCGTCGACGGCGGCTTCGGCAAGGCTGCGGCCGTCGCGCATGGCCCAGTGGCGGGCGATGTTCTCGACCACGACGATAGCGTCATCGACCAGGATGCCGATGGAGAAGATGAGCGCAAAGAGGCTCACCCGATTGATCGTGTAGCCCATCAGCCAGGACGCGAACAATGTGAGCAGGATCGTCGTCGGGATGACGATGAGCACGACGAAACCTTCGCGCCAGCCGATCGCCAGCGTGATCAGGACGACGATGGACAGCGTCGCCAGGCCAAGATGAAAGAGGAGCTCGTTCGCCTTCTCGGTCGCGGTCGCCCCGTAATTGCGCGTCACGCTGATCTCGAGCCCGCTCGGAACGATGCGGCCCTTGACGATTTCGAGGCGCTTCAAGACGTCGTCGGCGACAAGGACCGCATTGGCGCCCTTGCGCTTGGCGACGGCGAGAGTGACGGCCGGACGCCGCTCGAGCTCGCCGTCGGCGAGGCGGGTCATCGTCCAGGCGCGATGCTCGGGCTCGGCTGCGCCGACGACGACGTCCGCGACATCGTTGACATAGACCGGCCGGCCGTCGCGCGTCGTGAGCAGCAGAAGGCCGATATCGGGGACGCCCTGGAGGGTCTGGCCGGCGAGGACGGGCAGCGACTTCCCGCCGTCGCGGAACGCCCCGACGAGGAAGGACCGATTGGCGTTGGTCAGCTTGTCGATGAGCTGGTTCAGCGTCACGCCATAGACGGCCAGGCGTTCGGGATCGGGCTCGACGCGAATCTGGTTTGGGCTGCCGCCGACGATATAGACGCCGCCGACATTGTCGACTTTCACGAGCTCATGTTGAAGCTCCTGGGCGACCTGAAAGAGCCCGTTGTCGGACCACTGCCCGGCCTTGCCCGGAGCCGCCGAAAGCGTCAGATCGACGATCGCGACGTCGTTGATGCCGCGGCCGATGATCAGCGGCTCCGGTATGCCCTTCGGCAAGTCTGCAATATTTGCGCGTATCTTCTCGTGAACGCGAAGGATCGCGGTGTCCTGATCGGTTCCGACGAGGAAGCGCGCGGTGACCACGACGCGGTCGTCCTCGGTCTGCGAATACACGTGCTCGACGTTGTCGATGCCTTTGACGATGTCCTCGAGCGGCCGGGTGACGAGCTCGACCGCCTGGTCGGCCTTGTAGCCGTTGGCCTCAACGATGATGTCGACCATCGGCACGCTGATCTGCGGCTCCTCCTCGCGCGGCAGCGAGGCGACGGCAATGAGGCCGGCGACGATAGCGGCGATGAGCAGGAGCGGGGTCAGCGGCGAATTGATGAACGCGCGGGTGATGAGACCCGAATTCCCAAGCTTCATGGCGACACCAGCGCGTCGCCATCCTTCAGGCCGGCGAGAATCTCGACGTTCGAATCCTGCACGGCGCCGAGTTGAACCACGACCTCCGAACCGTCGGCGAGCTTGGCGTAGTCGACGCCGGCGCGGCGGTAGACATAGGCGCGCGGAACGATGATGGCGCGCCGCACGCCGGTGCTGACGTAGACCCGCGTGCGTTCGCCGACGAAATAGTCGCCGAGCCCAGGCACTTCGACGTCGGCGATGACCCGGCCGCCCTCGATTTCGGGATAGACGAGGCGCACGCGCCCCTCGCGCTTGGCGCCCTCGTCCTCGAGGCCGCGCGCGCCGATCTGAACGGCGTCGCCTGCGCGCATAAACCGAGCATGCCGCTCCGGCAATTGCAGGCGCAGAATGTACCGGTCCTCGGCCAGGGTCGCGATCGTTTCGCCCGGCAGCACCACCGATCCCTCGGACACCGGCACGGTCAGCACACGGCCTGCGCCCGGCGCGAGCACGGCGCCTTCGCTCATCCGCTGGGCGACAACGTCGCGGTCGGAGCCCATCGCCGCGAGCGTGCGCTCGGCGACGTCAAGGGCCGTCTTGGCGGCGTCGAGCTGGACCTGCGTGCTCACCCCGCGACGCTGGAGTTCGACTGCGCGGTCGAAGTCGGCCTTGGCCTTGTCGCGTTGCGACTGGAGCGACTGAATGCGCGAATCCAGGCCTTGCATCTCAAGGACGAGTTTGGGGTCGGCGACGACGGCGATCTGCGCCCCAGCCGCGGCGCTATCGCCTTCCTTGACGTCCAGGGTTGCGATCGTCCCGCCGATGCGCGCCCGCGCGACCAGTTGATGAACCGGCTCGACCGTCGCGATCACGGCTTTCTTGTCGGCGACTTCAGTCGTGCGGACAGCGAATTCTCCCCCGGCGAGCGCGGGAGGCGACGCCACAAGCAGGGCTAAAATCATCAGGCTCTTGCGCATCGAAATTTCTCCGAGTCCGCTCTTGACATATATATTAGTAGCTGCTAAATTAGCAAGCATGAATTTAGAGGAGCTGCAAACAAAGGCGGGAGCCGCGGAGACGCTGCTGAAGGCGCTCGCCAACCGCAATCGCTTGGTCATTCTGTGCGAGCTTCTGAAGGGCGAGCGCTCGGTGACGGCGCTGCAGAACGCGGTCGGCTTGAGCCAGTCGGCGCTGTCGCAACATCTGGCGCGTCTCCGGGCGGACGAACTCGTGGCGACGCGGCGGGAATCCCAGGTGATCCATTACTCGCTGGCCAGCGATCACGTCCGCCGGCTGATCGGCCTGCTCTACGAGCTCTATTGCGCGCCAGCGCGCGAAACGAAGACGAAGCATCCGCCGCGGAACGGAGAAAGAAGGAGAACCCTATGACGCTCGATCGCATGGTCATGGCCTTCGCGGGCCTTGTCATTCTCGTAAGCCTGACGCTCGCTGAGCTTTTCAGCCCCTATTGGCTGTTGCTTGCGGCGCTCGTCGGACTGAACCTGATCCAGGCTTCGTTCACCGGGTTCTGCCCGGCCGCACTCGTGTTCAAAAGCCTCGGCGTCAAGGCAGGTCAGGCGTTCTCATAAACGGCCGCAGACCAACGTTCTTTGACCCAGATCATCGCGAAGGGACACGGATCGTGTCCTTGTTGAAGCGCAAGGCGGGAGGAATTGAGATGCCGCGAGTTGTCGTTATTGGGGCCGGGATCGGCGGCGCGCCGATGGCGTTCGAGCTGCGCGAACGGCTCGGCAAGGCAGCGCAGATCGATGTGGTCGCCGAATCGGAGTGGTTTCAGTTCGTCCCGTCGAATCCGTGGGTTTCGGTGAACTGGCGAAAGCCGGAGGACGTCAAGGTCCACCTGCCGCCGGTGTTTGCGCGGATGGGGATCGGCTTCCATCCCGTCGGCGCCAAGCGGATCGATCCGGCCAAGAACGAGGTCGAACTCGGCGACGGCCGGACGATCGCCTACGACTATCTCGTCATCGCCACCGGACCGAAACTCGCCTTTGACGAAATCGAGGGCCTCGGCCCTCAGGCCAATACCCGCTCGATCTGCCATACGGACGACGCCGCCGAAGCAGCGCGCGACTGGGAAGCGTTCTGCAAGACTCCCGGCCCGATGGTCGTCGGCGCGACCCAGGGCGCCTCGTGCTTCGGCCCGGCCTACGAATACGCGCTGACCGCCGCCACCGATCTCCGGCGCAGGAAGATCCGCGATCGCGCGCCGATCACCTTCGTCACCTCGGAGCCCTATATCGGCCACCTCGGCTTAGGCGGGGTCGGCGACACCAAGGGTATGCTCGAATCGATCCTGCGCGACCGGGACATCAAATGGATCACCAACGCCAAAGTCGATCGCATCGCGCCCGACGCGGTCGAGGTCACGGAAGTCAGCGACGACGGGTCTGTCAAGAAGGCGCACAAGCTGCCGTCGAAATATTCGATGTTCATTCCCCCCTTCCGCGGGGTCGACTGCCTGAAGGACGAAGACGGCAAATGGATCGCCGGGCTCACCAATCCGCGCGGCTTCGTGCTTATCGACAAGCATCAGCGCAACCCGCAGTACAGGAACATCTTCGCGGTTGGCGTCTGCGTCGCGATCCCGCCCTACGAACCGACGCCCGTCCCGGTCGGCGTGCCCAAGACCGGCTTCATGATCGAATCGATGGTGACGGCGGCCGCGCACAATATCGCCGAGCTCGCGGGAGGCAAGGAGCCCTCGCACCTCGCGACCTGGAATGCGGTCTGCCTCGCCGACTTCGGCGACAGCGGCGTCGCCTTCGTGGCGCTGCCGCAGATTCCGCCGCGTAACGTCAATTGGTCGAGCCAGGGCTATTGGGTGCACATGGCCAAGGTTGCGTTCGAGCGGTATTTCCTGCGCAAGGTTCGCAACGGTTCGAGCGAGCCCGGCTACGAGCGCTTCGTAATGAAGACTCTCGGCGTCAACCGCCTGCGCGCGCCCGAACTGGTATAGTCAAGGAGGTTGGCGTCTGCGCTGATCGCGATCCTCCTCGGCGCCGCACATCTCCCCGACGAGATGCGCCACCCCATCGCAATGCGCGACATACTTGTCGAGTTTGTCGAGCGTGTCGCCGGTAAGCGCCGAACTCGTCCGTCACCGTCGACAGCAAGACTAGTCTCATACAATTATGATAGGTTTTGTGGGCAAAGATGTCAGAATAGCGGCGAAACCAAGATCGGAGCGCTCGCGGAAGGCGTGAATCCAATCGCACAATTATGCGAGATTCGTTCCCTGTTCCGTGACAAAAGGCTCCCTGTTTGCGACAGAATTTTCCCTGCTCCGCAAAACAAATCCCCTGTTCCGCTACTGGTTTATCCCATTGTTCTTAAGGCGTTGCGTCCCCTCAAGCCAGCCAGGGGAAGGTCCAGGTCTCGGTCAGCGCCTTGGCGCCCGCGCGCAGGAAGACCCGCAGGTCCGCGCTCTGGCCCGGATCGACCGCGACGTCGATGCCGGCGCGGAAGCCGCGGATATGGG
>JBAUXQ010000379.1:0-2124 GCA_049584355.1 Roseiarcus sp.
CGCACGGCGGCATGTGCGGCCCGGCGGTCAAGCCGATCGCATTGTCGATGGTGTCGGAAATCGCCCGCGATCCGGCCTGCGCGGGCCTGCCGATCTCGGCCATCGGCGGCATCACCACCTGGCGCGATGCGGCGGAGTTCATCGCGCTCGGCGCCGGAACGGTGCAGGTCTGCACCGCCGCGATGACCTATGGCTTCAAGGTCGTCCAGGAGATGACGACCGGCCTCGCCGACTACATGGACGCCAAGGGCTATGCGACGATCGAGGACTTCCGCGGCCGCGCCATCCCCTCGATCACCGACTGGCAGTATCTCAATCTCAACTACGTCGCCAAGGCCGAGATCGATCAGGACCTCTGCATTCAATGCGGCCGATGCCACATCGTCTGCGAGGACACCTCGCACCAGGCGATTTTCGCCAGCCTCAACGGCAAGAGAAAATTTGTCGTCAACGAGGCCGAATGCGTCGGCTGCAATTTATGCGTTCTGGTCTGTCCGGTCGAAGACTGCATCACGCTTGTGCATAAAGTCGCGGGCGTCGATCCGCGCACTGGCCTCGACTACGCCCGCCCGCCGGGCAACTGGACCGCGCATCCGAACAACCCCAGCGTCGCCAAAGCGGCAGAGTGAGGCGGGACGCGGTCTGCGACCGCGTCACTCGGCTCGCGGCGCCTTGTCCTTGAGCTTGCCGAACACCGAATTGACGTCGACCCGCTCTTCGATCGGCTTGGGTTTGGCCGTCGGCACGCCGAACACTTCGAGCTGGCTCGCGGGGGCGGCGGCGGGCCGGGCGGTGGTGATTTCCGCCGACACCAGCGTCTGGGCGCGATCCTCCTCGACCTTGGGGCGCTCCTTGGCGGCGCGATTGACCTCGAAGTCGAGATCGATCTGCGAGCATAAGCCCAGCGTCACCGGGTCCATCGGCTGAAGATTGGCCGAATTCCAGTGGGTGCGCTCGCGAATGGCGGAAAGCGTGTGCTTGGTCGTTCCGACCAGGCGCATGATCTGCGCGTCCTTGAGTTCGGGATGGTTGCGCAGCAGCCATAAGACCGCGTTCGGACGGTCATGCCGGCGCGAAAGGGGGGTATAGCGCGCGCCGCGCAGCTTCTTGAGCTCGGGCGTGCGCACCTTCGAAGTCGAAAGGTGCAGGCGATGATCGGGGTCCTGCTCGGCGGCGGCGATTTCCTCGCGCGTGAGCTGGCCGGTCGAGATCGGATCATAGCCCTTGATCCCGGTCGCCACTTCGCCGTCGGCGATGCCTTTGACCTCGAGGGGGTGCAGTTTGCAGAACTCGGCGATCTGATCGAAGGTCAGGGACGTGTTCTCGACCAGCCAGACAGCGGTCGCCTTCGGCATCAACGGCGCGTCGGTCATGAACGAAAAGCTCCTTGTGATCCGATTTAAGCGCGCGCTCGCCTTGAGCAAACGCAGCCTCAACGGATCAAACTTGACGGGAAAAGCGTTCTATAGGCGCGGGCAATCCGGATTGCAATGATTTAAGGCCGGCTGGCGCCGGAAACACCAAAATGCGTCGCTAGACCCTTGCCGGCGGACGAAGCGAGTCCCAGATGGCTGCGTGACTTCGCTGGGTGGATCGTCGCGCCGGCTTCGCCCGCGAAATGAAGGGAACCTCACCATGAAACTCGCCATCATCGGTCTCGCCACGCTCGCTTTGACGGCGGGACCTCTTCTCTCGCCCGCGCCGGCCGAGGCCAAGGGGTGCCTCAAAGGCGCGTTTGTCGGCGGCGTCGCCGGCCATTACGCTGGCCACCACGCCGTCCTGGGCGCGCTCGGGGGCTGCGTCGTCGGCCACCATCTCGCCAACGAAAAGGACAAGCAGGCGCCGGCCGCCGCCGCCGCCCAGGGCGAGCAGGCCGCTCCCGCGCCGAAGGGGTACTGACCTCAGGCCTTGTTGTTGAGGGTGCGCTCGGATTTCGGGTCGAGCGGCCAACGCGGCCGGCCCGGTGCGTCGAGCCCGTCGATCATCCCGAGCCTGAGCCGCTCGATCCCCGCCCAGGCGATCATCGCGCCGTTGTCGGTGCACAGCTGTTGCGGCGGCGCGACGAACGGCAGGCCAGCCTCGGCGCAGAAGCGGGTCAGCGCGTCGCGCAGCGCTTCGTTCGCC
>JBAUXQ010000380.1:0-1635 GCA_049584355.1 Roseiarcus sp.
GTCCCGGCGTCCTTTCCTCGGCCGCCTGCCGTCGCTACCGAACGCACGCGCCTCGTGCTATGGCCTAGCCGCCGCGGAAAAATCCTAGCCGACGCCAAGCGAGCGCCCGCCCTTGATCCCCTCAAGCGTCGAATCCCGGCCGCAGCGCCCCGAGCGCGGTCCGGCGAAGCCGCTCATCGACCCCCGCGACGGCGACGCGGAAGACGACGCGTCGAGCCCCAAGCAGAAGTCGCTCATGGCGATCGCCGGCAGTCTGTTGGCCGAGATCAGCCTGACCAAGCTCCTCTTGGCATGGGCGGCGTCGATCGTCTTTCCGGCGGCGATCCTGGGTTTCGCGCCGCTGGTCGCGACCGCATGGGTCGGCGACGTCTTCTCGAGATTGCTGGAACTGTATGGCATCGGCGCCGCGATCGTCCTTCTCGCTGTCGCCGGCGCGGGCTGGATCGGCTGGCGGCCGTTGTTGCGGGTGGCGGAAGCGAATTTCTGGGCGCTCAACGCCTTGGGGGTTCAGCCTGGATACGCCTTGTGCCGCGAGGCCATCCGCCATCTGGCCGAGCGAGCGCTGAAGCCAAAGAGCGGCGCCGAGCTCGCGCGCATGCGGGCGATGAGCTGCGCCGGCGCCGGAATCCTCCTCGCTTTGATCGCTGCCCTGGTCGCGATCGCCGTTTGGCCGGCGACGCGGTGGATCGGATCGGCGTCGGATCTCGCCGCGCCGCTCGACCTAATCTTGCCCACGCTCGCCAACGCCGTCGTCATCATGTCGGCCTACCTCGCCGCGGCCTCGCTCGTCTGGGGCTTCGCCGACGCCAGCACGGACCAGCCGCTCGACCTCGAGGGGTTTGACGCCGCGCCGTCGGACGGACGCGTCTGGCGGGTGGCGCATCTCTCCGACATCCATATCGTCGGCGAGCGCTACGGCTTCCGCATCGAAAGCGGGCGGGGCGGGCCGCGCGGCAACGAGCGGCTGAGGCGGGTGATGACCCGCCTCGAGGAATCGCACGCCGCCCGGCCGCTCGACCTCGTTCTCCTGACCGGAGACATGACCGACGCCGGGCGTTCGGCCGAATGGGCGGAATTCTTCGACAACATCGCCGGCCATCCCGATCTCGCCGAGCGGATGCTCATTTTGCCGGGGAATCACGACGTCAATATCGTCGACCGCGCCAACCCTGCGCGTCTCGATTTGCCATTCAGCCCGGCAAAGACCCTGCGCAAGATGCGGGCATTGTCGGCGATGGCGGCCGTCGGCGGCGACCACCTGCGCGTTATCGGCGTGGGCGGCGCCGAGCCCGGCCTCACGCTGGCGGCGGCGCTCGAACCGCACCGCCAAGCGATCGAGACCTTCGCCGATCAGGGGGGCCTGAGGCTGTCGAACCGTCTCGCCCGCCTTTGGGACGAAATGTTCCCCTTGATCGCGCCGCCGCGGCAGGAGGACGGACTCGGGGTCGCCATCCTCAATTCGAACGCCGACACCAATTTCTCGTTCACCAATGCGCTAGGAATGATTCCGGCCGACCATGCGCGCCGGCTCGCCGCCGCGCTCGACCATTATCCCAAAGCCCGCTGGATCGTGGCGCTGCACCATCATTTGATCGAATATCCGATGCCGGTCACGGCGTTCTCCGAACGCATCGG
>JBAUXQ010000381.1:0-1541 GCA_049584355.1 Roseiarcus sp.
CCGGAGGCTTGGGCGTGCGTTCGAAGCGCTATGCGATGCTGGTCGTCGACGGGGTGGTGAAAGAGCTCAACATCGAGCCCGAGCCCGGCAAGGCGGACGTGTCGAGCGCCCAGCATTTGCTGGAGCAAATGAAGTACGCTTCAGGCCCGGATTGAGTTGGACGCCAGGCCGGGGTTTTCCCGCCCTGGTCAGCATCGTAATCCCGGACAGCATCGTCTCCGTGCCTTCGACCGTAAATCCAGCGTCGCGGAGGACCCGCTCGACGTAGCCGGGCGTGAGGCAGACTGCGGTCGGGTTGTCCAACACGCTGTCCAGAAGATACCACGCCCCGAAGCGCGGACCCTGACGCGCGTCATCGACCATGAAGTCGTGGATCAGCGCAAGGCCGCCCGGCGGCAAGGCGTCGGCGGCGCGTTTGGCCAGGACGGCGATGTCGGCCTCCCCGACCGCGCTCCAGACATAGGACATGAAGACGACGTCATGTCCGCTTGGCCAGTCGGCGCTGATCGCGTTGCCCGCGACATGAGCGATGCGGTCTGTGAGACCCGCCTCCCGCGCGTAACGCTTGGCCGTATCGACTGTCTGGGGAAAATCGAGAATTGTCGCCGAGAGGCGCGGATTGGCGGCGCAGAGCGCGATGCTATAGGCCCCGCTGCCGCCGCCCACATCCAAGAGCTTGCGGCGATCCTTGAGATCGAGCCGCTTGGCCAGAAGGCGGGCGGGACCGAGCGAACCCGAGTGCTGGGCCGAGCTGAACCGCTCGCCGCCTATACCGGCTTCATAATCATACCTTCGTAGAATCCTTTGTCCGGAAATATCCGCTCGCCACGCAGCGCGGCGCCAAGATGGCGGAAGCTCTCGTATCCGAACTCGCCGTTGACGAAGCGGACGTAGTCACGGAAATCGCCGGGCGCGCCGGCGACGAGATAGCGCGCCGTCGCCGGCGCATTGGCGAGACGCCCATCGGCCTCGCTGATCAGCCCGAGCGACTTGAGCGCGGCCAGCAGGGCGGTGAGCCTGTTCTCCGCGATGCCGGCCGCTTCCGAGAGCTCCCGGGTCTCGGCGGCGCCACGCGCAATATGGGTGAAGAGATCGAACTCGAGCGCGGCGAACAGGGCTTTGGAAGCCATGAACCCGTAAGTGATCGCCGAGATTTCGCTGACGTCCTCGATTGGTTTCCGCCGCGCCTCGTCCCCCATCGCGCCCTCCCGTCATCTGACCTTGAGCACCATGCGCCCCTGAACGGTGCGCTCCGCGACGGCGCGCATCGCCTCCGCCGCCTGCTCCAGCGGCAGGACGCGATCGACGCGTGGGCGCAGCTTGCCCTCTCCGACCAGCGCCATGACCTTGTCCGCCGCCTCAGCGGCTTCAGCAGGAAAATTCGTCATCCAGGCGCCCGCGAAGACGCCGACGATCGAGCCGACCAAGAAATCCACGTTGTCGGGAATACGGGCGCTTTTCGAGGCTTTGGCGACCATCCGCTCCGCAAAACCGCCAAACCAGTTCCCGCAGGCGACACGGTCGCCGGGGCGAAAGCGTTC
>JBAUXQ010000382.1:0-1533 GCA_049584355.1 Roseiarcus sp.
ATGGCATGGCGGCCCGCCAAATTGTCTGAAGGCGCGGCAGGCTTCGAGAAAGGTCATGAGCTGGCCTTTGTCGTCGGAGGCCCCGCGCGCCAGGATCTGCTCGCCCTGCGGCCCGGCCTCGAGCTTCGGCTCGAATGGCGGGTTGCGCCAGAGGCTTAGGGGATCGACCGGCTGTACGTCGTAGTGGCCATAGAACAGCACATGCGGCGCCTCGCGTCGGCTGGCCTTGATATGGCCGACCACCATCGGCCGGCCAGGCGTCGGGCGCTTGGCGGCCTCGAATCCAAGCGCGCCGAGCTCGGCGGCCAGCCAGTCCGCCGCCCGCTCGCAATCCGGGAAATGCGCCGGAACGGCGGAAATCGACGGAATCGACAGAAAGGCGAACAGCCGCTCGAGCGCCGCCGTCTGGCCGGCGTCGATCGCACCAAGAATGTCGTCAATCGTAGCCATGTGCGCTCCGCCCCTGCCGACCCTTCTCGGCTTTGACTGGCGCGCTTCTTCTAGCACAATGTCCGAATTTCGTCGTCGGGCGAGAACCGGCGAGGAGGCTCTTCGCCCATTTTTCGGCGGATGCGCGCCTCATCCTTGCGAATAACAAAGGCCGCGCCAAAGGCGCGGCCTCAAGGCGAAAGGCCGGTTCGAAGCCGTCAGAAGATTTGACGGAAGATGAGAAACAGGGCGCCGGACATGATCATCGCCACCGGCAGCGTCAGCACCCAGGCCATCGCGATGCTGCGAATCGTCGACCACTGCATTCCCGAGCCGTTGGCGACCATCGTGCCGGCGACGCCGGACGAGAGGACGTGGGTCGTCGACACCGGCAGGCCGAAGCCGTCGGCCGCGCCGATCGTCGCCGCTGCGATAAGCTCCGCCGCCGCGCCCTGGCCGTAGGTCAGATGAGTCTTGCCGATCTTCTCGCCGACGGTGATCACGATGCGCTTCCAGCCGACCATGGTGCCGAGACCGAGCGCGATCGCCACGCAGATCTTGACCCATAGCGGAATGAACTTGGTTGCCGAATCGAGCTGCTTTTTGAAGTCCGCAATCTGCCCCTTCTCCCCAGCGGTCAACTCGTTCTCCTTGTCCTTGGCCAGAACGCGGAAAGCCTCCGACGCGAGATACATGTCGTTGCGCAGGTTCTGCACCTTGTCGAGCGGGGTCTTGGCGACGGAGCCATATTGCTCGACCGAGTCGCTGATGTCTTTCACCAGCACCGCGAGCGACGGATAGGTGCCCTCCGCGATGTGGTGGGCGTGGACGTAATCGGTCACCGCCGGTCGGGGATCGCCGATCACGTTGTATCCAGCGCCGTGGGCCTCGACGATTTTCGAGGCGGCGTGCGCCGAGGCGACGAACTGGGCGGCGTGGCCTTCGGGCGGCGCGCGGTTCAGCGCATAGGCCGTCGGCGCGACGCCGATCAGGATCAGCATGATCAGGCCCATCCCCTTCTGACCGTCATTGGAGCCGTGAAAGAACGAGACCAGGGTGCAGGTGAGGATCAACAGGCCGCGAATCCAGGGCGACGGCGGCTTG
>JBAUXQ010000383.1:0-1560 GCA_049584355.1 Roseiarcus sp.
GCGCTGCGCGGCGAGCCGGCCAACGGCCAAGCAATCCGCGCGTCGATCTGTCCTTACCGGGGTTTGGAGCCGTTCCACGAAGAGGACGCGGCTTTTTTCTGTGGCCGGGATGATGCGATCCGCGAACTCGTCGCGCGGGTGCAAGAGTATAGCTTCGTCGCCGTCGTCGGGCCTTCGGGCAGCGGCAAGTCTTCGCTGGTGTTCGCCGGGCTCGTTCCCGCGCTGCGCAAACAGGTGCGAACGGCGATGTGGGACGTGGTGACGCTGCGGCCCGGCAAGTCGCCGCTGCGCGCGCTCGCTGAAGCTTTCAGCGCCGCGCCGGACAATGCTGGCGCGTTCGAGATCGACGCATGGCTCGAAAAGGAAGCGGCGTTTCTCTGCGCGAGCGACGCCGGGGCGCTGGCACGCGCCATCGACCGCCGCCTCGACGCCGCGGCGGAAAAGCCGGACCGCCTGCTGATCTATGTCGATCAGTGGGAGGAACTCTACGCGATGGCGCCTCCGGCCGAGGACAAAGAGCGGCTCCGGCAGCACTCCGATGAGGTCGAGAAATTTATCGCGCTGCTCCTCGCCGCGACCTCCGCCGCCGGATCGCGGGCGTGCGTCGTCACGACGGTGCGGGCCGACTTCTACAATCCGCTCATCGGTAATCCGCGGCTCGCGGCGCTCCTGCCGAAGCAGCAGGTGAACATCCCGCCGATGAGCCGCGATGACTTGCGCGCGGCGATCGAGACGCCGGCGAAAACGGCGGGCCTGTCCTTTGCGCCGACGCGGCTCGTCGACCGCATCCTCGACGATGTCGGACTGGAGGAAGGCCGGCTGCCGCTGCTCCAGTTCGCGCTCAAAGAGACTTGGGGAAAGCGCGAGGGCGACAGGCTCACCGCCGAAGCCTACACCGAGGTCGGCGGCGTTGCGGGCGCGATCGAAAAGACGGCTGAGGACGCCTACGAGCGGCTGAACCCGGCGCAGAAGGACGCTGCGCGGCGGCTGTTCCTGGGTCTCGTCACTCCCGGCGAAGGGCAGGCGGACACGCGCGCGCGCGGCGTCTTTCCCGACGACCCGCAGCAGCGGGAAATCATCAATCTGTTCGCCAATCCCAAGACCCGGCTTCTCGTCACCGGCTACGAGACTCTGCAAGGAGCGGTGCGAGCGGGGAGCGAGCCGCGTTCGACTGTCGAGGTGGCGCATGAAGCGCTGATCCAGCGATGGCCGACGCTACGCGAATGGGTCCGCGCCAACCGGCAGAAACTGCGTGACCGGACGGCGATCCTGCGGGCCAAGGCGGACTGGGAGGAGAATGGCGGGAGCGACAGGTTTCTGCTCGATCCGGGCGTCCAGCTCGAGCGCGGGCGGGCGCTTCTCGATGACCCCGGCGACGTGCGGGTCGACGACATCCGCGACTATGTCGGCCGCTCGATTGAGAAGGACAAGCGACGGCTGGACTCCGAGCGCGAAGCCGCGCTTGCGGATCAGAAGCGCGTTGCTGATGCGCGCAAGCGCACCTCGCAGGTCGCGCTCGCCGGCTTGGTGATCGCGCTGTTCGTGGCGCCGGCGGCGGTC
>JBAUXQ010000384.1:0-1600 GCA_049584355.1 Roseiarcus sp.
GTCTCCGGGCTGCCAACGGCGGTCGCGCTGCACGGAGCCGCCTCGTGACCGCCATCCTCGAGGCCAGGGACCTGACGCGCGACTATTCCGTCTCGCGCGGCGCGTTCCGATCCCGCGCGACGATCAGGGCTCTGTCGGGCGTGTCGTTCTCGTTGCAGGCGGGCCGCACGCTGGCGGTCGTGGGCGAATCAGGGTCCGGCAAATCGACGCTGGCGCGGCTCCTGACCCTGATCGAAAATCCGACCGCCGGAGCGCTGCTGATCGACGGCGAAGACGTCGCACACGCGAGCGCGGCGAAAAGGAAAGGCCTCAGGCGGGAAATCCAGATCGTGTTCCAGAACCCGTATGGTTCGCTCAATCCCCGCCAGACGATCGGGAAGGCGCTCGAGGAGCCGCTCCTCGTCAACACGCGCCTCAGCGCCGCCGAGCGCAAGGCGGGGGTCCTGTCGATCATGGCCAAGGTGGGCTTAAGGCCGGAATATTATCACCGCTATCCCCACATGTTCTCCGGCGGCCAGCGCCAGCGGATCGCCATCGCCCGGGCGCTGATGCTCAAGCCGAAGATCCTGGTGCTGGACGAGCCGGTGTCGGCGCTCGACGTATCGATCCGCGCCCAGGCGCTCAACCTGCTCGCCAGCCTGCAGGAGGAATTCGCGCTCGCCTATGTGTTCGTCTCGCACGATCTCTCGGTCGTGCGCCACATCGCCGACGAGGTCATGGTAATCTATCTCGGCCATGCGGTGGAGCTCGGCCAGCGCGACGCGATCTTCATGAGCCCGCAGCACCCCTATACCCGGGCGCTGCTGTCGGCGACTCCGGTCGCCGATCCGGCCGCGAGGCGTGAGCGGATCGTGCTTTCCGGCGAGCCGCCGTCGCCATTCGCGCCGCCGCCGGGATGCCCGTTCAATCCGCGGTGCCCGCAGGCCTTCGACCGTTGCCGTGCAGAGATGCCGCCGCTGGAGCGTAAACAAGGACGGGACGTCGCCTGCTGGGCGGTAGGTCCATGAGCACGGAAACCTACGATTTCATCGTCGTCGGCGCCGGCTCGGCCGGCTGCGTGCTCGCCAATCGGCTGAGCCGCGATCCGAGCCATCGGGTGCTGATCGTCGAGGCCGGCGGGAGCGACAACTGGATCTGGTTCCATATTCCCGTCGGCTATCTGTATGCGATCGGCAATCCACGCGCCGACTGGATGTTCAAGACCGCGCCCGAGCCAGGCCTCAGCGGCCGCTCGATCGCCTATCCGCGCGGCCGGGTCGTGGGTGGCTCGTCCGCGATCAACGCGATGATCTACATGCGCGGCCAGGCGGCCGACTATGACGGCTGGCGCCAGCTCGGCCTTACGGGCTGGGGCTGGGACGACGTGCTGCCTTACTTCATGCGCCAGGAGGACCATCACGGTGGAACGAGCGTGCTGCACGGAGCGGGCGGCGAATGGCGGGTCGAGCGCCCGCGGGTGTCGTGGCCGATCCTCGACGCGGTGCGCGAGGCCGGGGTTGAGATCGGCATCCCGAAAATCGACGACTTCAATCGCGGCGATAATGAAGGCTCGGCCTATTTCGAAGTCAACCAGCGCCGCGGCCGGCGCTGGAGCGCGGCG
>JBAUXQ010000385.1:0-3060 GCA_049584355.1 Roseiarcus sp.
GACGCACATGGAGGCGGGGTGATCGTCGTTGGACTGACGGGCTCGATCGCGATGGGGAAATCGACCGTCGCGGCCATGTTCGCCGAGTTCGGCGTCCCGACATTCAACGCCGACGACGCTGTGCGAGTGTTTTACTCCGGCGAGGACGCGAAATCGATCGAGGCGGCGTTTCCGGGCGTCATGGTCGAGGGGAAAATCGACCGCGAGCGCCTCGGAGCGCGCGTGTTGGGCGACGCGGATGCGCTGCAGCGGCTCGAAGGCCTGGTGCATCCAGCGGTCGCCAAGGCGCGCGTCCAGTTCCTCGAGCGCGCGGCGGCCGAGGGCCGGCGGATGGCGATCGTCGACGTGCCGCTGCTGTTTGAGACCGGCGGGCATTCAGACGTTGATCTCATTATCGTCGTCAGCGCGCCGGAATCTGTCCAGCGCGCGCGCGCCATGGCCCGCCCGGGCATGACCGAGGCCAAACTCGAGGCCGTCCTGTCGCGCCAGGTCTCGGACGCCGACAAGCGGCGCGGGGCTCATTTCATCATCGATACGCGCGGCGCCCATGACTTGACCCGCGCCGTCGTCGGTCAATTCATGCGCGCAGCCGCTGCGCTCGCCGGAGGCTGACGACCCCATGCGTGAAATCGTGCTCGACACCGAAACGACAGGCCTCAATCCGGCGGAGGGACACCGGGTGCTGGAAATTGGCGCGATCGAAATCGTTCACCAGACCCTGACCGGAAGGGTCTTCCACACGCTGATCAATCCGGAGCGCGACGTCCCTCAGGACGCCGCCCGCGTCCACGGCCATACCGCCGCCGCCCTCAAGGACAAGCCGGTCTTCGCCGGCGTCGTCGACGAATTTCTCGCCTTCATCGGTGATTCGGCGCTCGTCATCCACAATGCCGAATTCGATATGCGCTTCGTCAACGCGGAGCTGGCGAGGCTCGGGCGTGAGCCGATCGGCATGGACCGGGTCGTCGACACGCTTGTGCTGGCGCGAAGAAAGCATCCCGGACAACCGAACAGCCTCGACGCTCTGTGCGATCGCTACCGCATCGATCGCTCGCGGCGAGTCCGGCACGGCGCGCTGCTCGATGCGGAAATTCTCGTCGATATCTATTGCGAGCTCACTGGAGGCCGGCAGCGCTCGCTCGTCTTCGGCGACGCTGGAGGACTTGCCGGTCAGTTCGCCGTGGCGCTTTCTCGCCCATTGGGCGAGCGGCTACGCAGACAATTGTCGATCGAACGTGAGGAGGCGAGCGCTCACGCCCAATATATCCAGAGTCTCGGCGACCACGCGATTTGGTTTCGTTACCTGGCCCAGCCAGCCTGATTTGCGCCGCCAGCGATGCGGTCAGGCGGTTCGCTGCTGCTGCTGACCGCCGGAAGCGGCCAAACGCTGCAGATAGAGCGCGTGAAAATCGATCGGGTCGATATAGAGCGGCGGATAAGAGCCGCCACGCACCGCATCGGCGATGATCTGGCGCGCGAACGGGAACAACAGTCGCGGCCCCTCGATCATGATCACCGCCTGGACCTGTTCCGGCGGGAAGTTCTCGGCCCGGAACACGCCCGCGTAGTTGAGCTCGAACTTGAACATCGTATCCGCGCCTTGGCCCGCCCCGCCCTCGAGCATGAGGCTCACCTCGAAGTCCGAGGGGGCGAGCTGACGCGCGTTCACGTTGATCTGGATTGAGATGTTGGGAGCCGTCTGCTGGGGGCCCAAGGTGCGCGGCGCGTTGGGATTCTCGAACGACAGATCTTTCGTATACTGGGCGAGAACCGAAAATTTTGGGCCGGTCTGCGGCGCTTCGGCGCCGTTGCCGTTTTGATCAGGCATCGTCAACTGCTCCCTGTACCGCGAGCCCGAACGCCTCCTGGCGGTCGTTGGGGCAATCCAAACGCGCTTTGGCGTCGCCTAGCATGGCGCCCATAGGCAAACAAGCGCGCCGCCGGCGAGCATAATCATCGTTCAGCGCTGACCCGGTTGAACAACGCCAGGTTGGCGTAGCCGTCGGGCGCAAGACCGTTGCGCTCCTGATAGGCGCGCACGGCCGAGCGCAGCGCATCGCCGATCTTGCCGTCGATCTCGCCGACGTTGTAGCCCATTTTCTTGAGTTTGGCCTGCAGTGTTTGGATTTGGGCCGCGGTCAGCGGACGGTCCTCGGTCGGCCACGGCGCGATCACGCCCAGCCCGCCCTCGACGGCGTCGCCGAGCACGGCCACCGAGAGGGCGTAAGCCGTTGAATTATTGTAGGCTTTGATAACCTCGAAATTGCTGGTGACGAGAAACACCGGTCCCTTGAGGCCGGCAAGGATCATGAGCCGCCCCTCGCCTTTTTCCGGCCACGGCGAGCCGTCGGCTCTTTTGACGCCGCGGGCGGCGAAAGATGAGAATGGCGCGGGCGCTGTCGAGTCCGCGTCCGTCAGGACAAAATCGGGCGGCAGCGCGACCTCGAAACCCCAGGGCAAGCCTTTGGTCCAGCCGTGCTTGGCCAGGTAGTTCGCAGTCGAGCCGATGGCGTCGGCTTCGCTTTTCCAAATGTCGCGCCTGCCATGCCCTTCAAAATCGACCGCAAAGGCAAGATAGCTCGACGGCATGAACTGCGTCTGTCCCATCGCGCCCGCCCACGAACCGAGCATCACCGCAGGGGGAATGTCGCCGTGCTCGATGATGACCAGGGCCGACAGCAATTCGTCGCGGAAATAGTCGCCGCGAAAGCGAATATAGGCGAGGGCCGCCAGCGCCCGAATGACGCTGTTCGATCCGACATCATCGCCAAAATCCGTCTCGACGCCCCAGACGCCTAGAATCACGCTCTCATCGACGCCGTAGGCCTCCTTGGCTTTGGCAAGCCAGACCCTCACACCGTGCGCCTTGGCGCGTCCGCGCTCGATACGGTCGGGGGAAACGGCGCTGGCGACGTAGTCCCAGATCGGACGCACGAACTCCGGCTGCGCTTCCGTCATCGCGACCACCTTCGGATCGAAGGAGACGCCGGCAAAGGCGGCGTCGAAGGTCGGACGCGAAACTCCGCGCTGCTCGGCGAGCGGCCATAGCGAGGCGATGTA
>JBAUXQ010000386.1:0-4042 GCA_049584355.1 Roseiarcus sp.
TGGGCAGGGAGGATGCCGACGCCTCGCATGAAATCCGCCGGGTTCTCGCCGACGAAGGCGTTCAGATCCATGTCCCGGCCACGCTCATCAAGGTCAGCGGCGAGTCCGGGCGAGAGGTCAGCCTGGTCGCGCGCACGAGCGCGGGCGAGCAAACGATCAACGGCAGCCACGTCCTCGTCGCGGCCGGGCGGGTTCCGAACACCGCCGGCATTGGGCTCGACAAGGCTGGCGTCGGCCTGGACGATCGCGGCTTTGTTCGCGTCAACGAGCGGCTGGAGACGAGCGCGCCTGATGTCTGGGCCTTGGGCGACTGCGCCGGCAGCCCGATGTTCACCCACATATCCGAAGACGATTTTCGCATCGTTCGCGACAATCTCAGCGGAGGGCGGCGCAGCACGCGCGACCGGCTCATTCCCTATTGCATGTTCACCGATCCGCCGCTGGCGCACGTTGGATTGAGCGAACGCGAAGCCGAACGTCAGGGCGTCAAGACGCGCATCGCCAGCTTGCCGATGAGCGCCGTGCTGCGGGCGCAGGCGACCGGCCTGACCCAAGGCCTCATGAAGGCGCTTGTCGGAGAGAATGACGACCGCATTCTCGGCTTCACCATGATCGGCGCTGAGGCCGGCGAGGTTATGGCGGTTGTGCACACGGCGATGATGGCGGACTTGCCATATACGCGGCTCCGGGACGCCGATTTCGCCCATCCGACCTTTGCCGAGGGGCTGGGCTTCCTGTTCTCGAACGTGCCGGCTCGGTCGGGGGCATGAAGACGAGGCCGGAACCGGAAAAAGGAGCGACTGCCTCAGCGCCCATTCTTGAGACGGTTGCGGTGCGCGGCTTGCTTGGCCCGATTGCCGCAGACCGCCATGCTGCACCACCGTCTCCCGCGCCTTCGCGTGTGGTCGACGAACATCAGCGTGCAGCCATGTCCTTCGCACGCCCTCACGTCAGCGAAATTCTCCTCGCACACGAACTTCGCCAACGCCTCGCCGATCGGCAGCAGCAAGGACTCGGGGGATCGCCACCGCCGCTTCACCCGCAGCTCCAGACGACCGCCGTCGCCATTGCGATCGAGTGTTATCCGGCTGAATGTTTCATCGCGCTCCAAAAGCCGATTCAGGGGGGTGAGCTCGCGGATTGCCCCGGGCGGAAGCGGGCGGCCCATGTGCTTGCGCACAAAGCCTCTGAACCACTCGCGCAGCGCACGCGCTTCGCCGGCGACTTTGTCGAGTTCTCCCAGCGCGGCTCTCTCAGTCGCCGCATTCAGCGCCTCCTGCGGAACAAGGTTCGCTTCAGCGAGCCACACGGCGAGGCCTTCGCCGCTATCGAGCCAGTCAACGGGCCGATCGACCGGCGTGGCGATGGAGTTGAGGAAATCGAGGCCGGGCGAGTCGGCGATGAAGAGTGCAGGCGTTCTGTCCGTCGCGACGGCCTTTCGAATTACGGAGTGCGGGCTCAAATTGTATAACCTATCATTGCGCAGTTGACAGGTTATCCACCGCTCGGTACAACCTGTTCGATCCATTGTAACAGGTTACTAGCCCATGGCGAACACAATCTCAGGCGGTCGCGAAGAGAAGCAGGAGAGACATCGTCATGGAAATGCATCAGGTGAGATATTTCCTCGCGGTGGCCGAGGCGCTGAATTTCACCCGGGCAAGCGAGCGGTGCAATGTGACCCAGCCCTCCTTGTCGCGTGCGATCAAGCTTCTCGAAGAGGAGCTTGGAGGGCCGCTTTTTCGCCGCGAGCGCGAATCGACGCACCTCACCGATCTTGGCGACATGGTGCGTCCACACCTTCAGTCGGTTTACGACCACTCGAAGCTGGCGAAGCGCTTGTCCAAGGAGTTCGCGACCAAGTGGCCGCTCAAACTCGGGATCATGAGCACGATCTCGCCAGAGGAGATCGTCGATCTCATCGCCAGCATCCGAACCCGCCATCCTGAGGTGGAGCTGAGGCTTTGCGATGCGAATGCAAAGGAACTGCGGGCGCGTCTTTTGGCCGGCGATCTCGAGGTCGCCATCTACGCTTTACCGGGGGAGGAACCCGACGACCACATTCATTCGATTCCGCTGTTTCGCGAGCGGATGGTTCTCGCGGTTCATCGCGGCCATCGTCTCGCCAAGACGGGCTCGTTCCCTGTCCGCGAGATGAATGGCGAATCCTATATCCATCGCATGAACTGCGAGTTCGCTGGTTATGCCGACAAGATTCTCGAGCAAAAGGGCGTCACCTGCAAACCCGTTTATTGGAGCGAGCGCGACGACTGGACCCTGGCCATGGTCGCCGCCGGGCTCGGATTTGCATTCATGCCTCTGAACATGGTCAAGCACCCCGGCGTTATCGGCCTGCCGGTGGTCGAGCCTGAGTTCTGGCGACAAGTAAGCCTCGTCAGCGTAAGGGGGCGTCGCTATTCGCCTGGGGTCGGCTCGCTGGTGCGCGAGGCGATGCGGAAGACATGGTTCGGCACAGAGCCTGACCGGGCGATGGATTTCGAAGACGCGCTTGAGCCGGCGGACGTCGGCGAGAGTGCGGCTTACGCCGCCGAATGAGCGGTATGCGGGTCGCAAGCGCGATATGCCGCTCGCGTCGACAACCTGAAGAATAACGGTCTTGGCGCCTTAGACGCCTTCAGTCTGCGACGCCGCTCGCGCCGCGCATCGAGCGCTCGCGGGCCGGTCAAAACGAGAGCGCTCGACCTCTATCGCTCCGGCGGGCGCGGCGGGTCGGCTCTATAGACGGCGGCTATCGCATCCATTCCGAATCGGCATTTCACCTCGGCGACGATCCCGCGTCTATTCCATGAACAACCCCGGCCGCCGCCGTGGCGCACGCTGGTGTTCTCCCCTGGTTATCAAGCCAGTTCGTATAACCCAGTCAATGGAAGGACAGTCATATGAAAGCTCTCACTTTTGCCGCCGCGCTGATGTTGTCGTGCGCGGCCGCGCCGCTTGCCCTCGCGGCGTCGGAAACCAATGCGCTCAGAGAGGCAAGGTCGATTCTGACCGCCGAAAGCATGGAAATGGAGCGGCCCGCATATCGTCCCGGCCACGGCGTCAACTTCAATTCCAGCGACCACGTCTTTCTCAAGAGCGCGCTAGCGATCGATTTCGCCTATCGCAATGCAAGCGTGACACTGCCGTTGTTCCGGGGCCACTCGCCGCAAGGGCAAGATGTCTTTTACATCATCACGGACGCGTCCGATTTTGAGGTCGCGCACCGCATGGGCGTCAATTACGCCCCCAAGCTTGCCGAGGCGATTGGCTCGCTTGGCGTGCAGAATGTCACGCTTGAAGACGGTATCATGAAGTTTGCCGGCAATGTGGATTTCTCCCCGGAGTACAAGGCCGTCCCGGGCGACCCGCCGGGGTACTTCCCGCCCAAAGTCGCCAATCCCGGCGCCGTCGCCGACGACAAATGGTCGTCCATCGTCGTGCTGCCAAGCGGACTCGTGCTGAACGCGCAGATCGTGGCGAACGCCTCGGGCCACCACCTTCGCGTGAAAGCCATCGACACCGATGGCCTCACGGTGACGTTGTCGATCTTAGACGGCGTGCAGGGCGGCAACCAATACTTCTATCATCTTGTCACCGACGCATCGGTCCCGATTGCGGCGGTGCTGGAGAAAGGCGTCCTCGCGCCACGGCTCGCGAAGATTCCTGAGTTCGGAGAATCTCTGCCGGGGGAGAAGTCGGCCCTGCTCGGCTTCTCGCCGGTGCTCAACGGCCGCACCGACAAGGGCTCCGGCGAGGATCAGGGCTTCTCGACTGCGCTCGCCAACGGCGGAATCGATCCGATCAACGTGTTTCCGATCGGCCCGGACAACGACAATCCCTCGCGTGAGAACAACTATAGCCCCCTATGGGACGCGCATGTCAGCATGTGGACGCAGGCCGCCATTGACGCCGGCAAAGTGCATCGCATCCACTCGATGGATGAGCAAAAGTCTCTGATCCGCGCGGGGTTGCTCACAAGCGCCTCGATCAGTCCGCCCGGGCCAGGCAACCCTTATGTCGGCGGTCTCAGGCCGACCGACGC
>JBAUXQ010000387.1:0-2146 GCA_049584355.1 Roseiarcus sp.
GACATAGACGCCGCCGGCGCGGGGCTCGAGCGCGGCCATCGCCTCGTGAAGCAGGACGGGAAGATGGCCGAGTTCGGCCGGGGCGGCGCGGCTCATCGCGGCGTCTCGCCGGAAGCGAGAGCTTCGCGTTCGGCGCGCAAGCGCCGGACCCGCGCCCGCGCCTCTTCGAGATGCGTTTGAAAGCGGGCCGGCTCCCAGATCTGGAATTTGTGCCCCTGGCCTACGAACACCGCCTCGCCGTCGAGCCCCAACGCCGTCTTCAGCCGCTCCTCGAAAAAAACCCGGCCCTCCGCGTCGAGACGCAAAATCTCGCTCATGCCGAGAAGCGCGGTCGCGAACGCGTCGCGGGCGGGCGAATAGGGCGGCATCGTCTGAAGCAGCGCGTCGATCTCGGCGATGAGCGCGTGGCCGCCGCAGTCGAGCGCTGGCGCGTCGAGCGACGGATAGGCGTAGACCCCGGCGAAGCCATCCTTCGCCAGCACCTGCCGGAACGCCGACGGGATCGAGATTCGCCCCTTGGCGTCGAAGCGATGGGTGAAGTGCGACAGAAATCGATCCACCACGCAGGCCTTCGGCGCGCAGGCGGGCGTTCGCCGGGCGCGTCTCGGCGCTCGGCGACTGCGCACAAGCGCGGTCAGTTGACGGGATGGCGTGGGATAGCATGGGACCGCATGGGCGTCAACGAATCCAAGGGGATTCCCGCCGATGGGATCGCCCCCTGCGCCATTAGGGGTCGTTAAGGTTAATCTTCCGTTAGGGCGTGGGATTTCGGCGCCGGTTTCAGCCCTTGGCGATCCAATCGAGATAGGCGCCGACTCGGTCCCACTCGCCGCGTCGGGCGGTCATCGCGACATAGCCGTCGGGTCGCACCAGCCAGATGCCGTCGTCCGCGAACGGCGCCCGGGTCTCGGCCTCAACGAGATCGCCGCGCCGGGCGATCAAGGCCTCGCTTCCCTCATCTGCGACCGCGAACAGCGTGAACCGTGGCCGGCGGCCCGACCCTGCGTGATGGCCCGCGGCGCTGACCGGCGCCCGCGCTCCTGCCCCCGGGCCGGAATGACCGTGTCCTTCCGCTCTGGTCAGCGGAGAACCCGGATAGCCGATCGACAGTTCCGACATCTGATTGGTCACCGCCCGCATGACAGGCGAGAGGCCGAAGAGAAGCCGAGCGAGATGGTTGCGAATGCTCTGCGCGACGGCGCCCCTCATCAGCGCGAGCGTGGTCAGGCGGCCGGCGTTCGCCAGCACTTCTCTGCCGACCTCGCTGCGTTCGGCGCTGTAGCTTCCGAGCAGCGGCTCCGGGCTTGCGACGCCGCGGCAGACGAGCGCCAGTTTCCACCCGAGATTGATCGCGTCCTGCATGCCCGTATTCATTCCCTGCCCGCCGGCGGGGCTGTGGACATGCGCCGCGTCGCCGGCGAGGAACACGCGTCCTGCGCGATAGTCGGCGACCTTGCGCTCGTTGATCGTGAAGCCCGAGAGCCAGACCGGATCGGAAGCCTTGACGCCGGCGGGGCCGCGCTGATCGAGGAGCGACTGCACCTCCGCCAGCGTGGGGTCGGGCGTATGCTCGCCGGCTTTCGGCTCGCCTGCGTCGGCGACGACCCGGTAACGCCCGGGGCCGATCGGAAAGATCACCAGCGGCCCCGCTTCGTGCCAATAGGTCTTGATCTCGTCCAGCGGCGGCCCGCCCGCGAGGTGAAGGTCGGCGAGGATGAAATGACTCAGCATCGTATCGCCCTCGAACTCCATGCCGAGGCCATGACGCACGATGCTGTGCGCGCCGTCGCAGCCGATCATCCAGTCCACATCGACCGCTTCTTCGCTTCCGTCCGGGCGGCGCAGGAAGGCTGTCACGGCGTCCTCGTCGGCAACGAACCGGATCAGTTCGACCCGCCGCTCGACCTCGACCCCAAGCGAGCTCAGATGCTGCTCCATCAACCGCTCGGTCTCGCTCTGCGGCAGCATCAGCCCATAAGGGTGCGGCGTCTTGAGGCCGTCGAAGTTCACGCGCGCGATCGTCGCGCCGCCAGAGATAATATCCGCTTCGCGCACCTTGCGCCCGGCTTCGACAAAAGACGCCCCGCAGCCCATGCGGTCGAGGAGTTCGAGCGTGCGGCTCCAGAGCACGAGCGCTTTCGACTTG
>JBAUXQ010000388.1:0-3253 GCA_049584355.1 Roseiarcus sp.
ACGGCTTCGTCAGCGCCTATCCGGCGCCCGAGGCCGCGGCCAAACCTTAGCCGCCGCCAACCACCGCCGACTGGGGCGCCCATTGCAGGGCTCGGTCGCTGATGAGCAGGCCCGCCGGGCTCACCAAGGGAGACAGCCATGATCGTCGATTTGCGGACCTACACGATGGTGCCCGGGCGCCTCGGCGCCTGGCTCAAATTGTACGAGGCCGAGGGCATGCCCATCCATGTCCGCCATCTGGGCCAGCCGATCGGCGTCTTCACCACCGACGTCGGGACGGTTAATCAGGTCGTGTTTTTCTGGGGCTTCGAGAGTCAGGCCGACCGCGAGCGGCGGCGCGAAGCGCTCGAAGCCGACCCCGACTGGGTTTCCTATCGCAAGAAGAGCGCGGACACGGGCAACGTCCAGCATCAGGAGTGCAAGATCATCAAGTCGACCAAGTTCTCGCCGATGTAACTGCGCGTCGCCGCGCCGCCCGCCTTCATCCCTTGCGCGCCTCATCCACCATGTCGCGGAACTTCTTGACGTTATCCGCGCCGGCATAGTCGGCGATCCGTTGATAGGCGGGCTCCATCAGGGCGCGGAACGGCGCGAGATCAGGCTGCGTCGTCTCAAGGCCGGCGGCCTCGAGCTTGGTGATCTGATCCGCTTCGCCTTCGGCCATGAGCTTGCGCATCAGGTCGCCGGCGGCTGCGCTCTCCTCGCGGAAGATCGTCTGTTGCTCGGGCGTCAGCTTCATCCACGCGTTCACTCCGATCGTGTGAATCATGTTGTTGTAGATGTGCCTGGTGATCGCGAGATGCTTCTGCACCTCATAGAACTTGTTGTAGTAGATCACGGCGATCGGATTTTCCTCGCCGTCCACGACCTTCTGCGCCAGCGCCAGATAAAGCTCGGGGAAGGCGATCGCCTGCACGACCGCGCCCAGGGCCTCCATGGAAGCCTGGATCTGCAATTCGGGCGGCGTGCGAAGTTTCAGGCCCTTGACGTCCTCGGGCGCCTTGATCGGCCGCACGCTGTTGGTGACGTTGCGAAATCCATAGTCCCAATTGCGCAACAGGATGAAGCCCTGCTTTTCGGCGAGCGGCCCGAGCCAATCCATCGCCGGCCCATCGAGGACGCGGAACACGAGCGGCCGGCTGTCGAAGATGAAGGGCAGCATGACGGCGCCGAAGGCCCTGTCGTATTTGTCGAGCTGACCCTGGGTCGGCAGGCCCATGTCGATCGTTCCGAGCTTGATCTGCTGGGCCTGCTCCGGCGGCCCGCCGAGCTGATTGTTGGGAAAGATCATGATCCGGATCGCGTCGCCGGTGCGCTCGGCGACGCGAGCGGCGAATTGCTTTGCGGCGATATTGGCCGGATGGTCCTCCTGGGCGAAATGGGCGAAACGCAGCGTCAAAGGCGCCGCCCCGCGCGCGACATAGGGCATGGCCAGCGTCGCCGCGGCGGCGCCGGCGGCGGTTCCGAGCAACTCTCTTCGGTTCATCATTTCCTCCCGTGCTGACTTTTCTCTCCAGGCGCCGCCGCTGGCCGCTTAGCCCCGGAATCCAAAATGGTTCGGCAACGCGAGCGCAAACCAGGGTACGAAGGCGACGATCAGCAAGCCCGCCACCACCACCACGAGATAGGGCAGCATGGCGCGCGAAGCCGGTTCAATGTCGCATCGCATGACAGCGCAGCAAACATAAAAACCGACGCCCGCGAGCGGCATGAAGCCGCCGACGCCCATCGCGATGATCAGGACAATGGCGAAGTGCAGGCCGCTGAAGCCCAGCTTGACGGCGATCGGCAGCAGTAGAGGCGCAAGCACATTGAGGGACGGCAAGCCTTCGAGCAGCACGCCGACAAAGATCAAGAGCGCGATCGAGCCGATCATGAAGATCGTCGTGTTTGCATGGCTGGCGGCGAGCAGATCGACCAGGCGCTGGGGCAGATAGGCGATCGTCAACACCCACGAAAACGCCGAGGCGGCGGTGAAGATGAACAGCAGCACGCCGGTCAGCGCGGCCGTGTTTTGAACCGCGCGCAGGAAACCTGCGACGGTCATCTCGCGGTAGACGAACATGGCGAGGATGACGCCGTAGACGACGGCGAGCGCCGCGATCTCAGTCGGCGTAGCGAGGCCGAAGAGAATCCCGGCGAGCAGCATGCCGGGCATCAGCAGGGGCAGGATTGCATTGAATCCGGCGCGCGCGACCACCCGTAACGGGGCGCGGGGAGCGGACACCGCGCCGGCGCGACGGGCGCGGACCGCGATCAGCGCCATCAGGCATAGCGCGATCACGGCCGCGGGCACCAAGCCGCCGATGAACAGGCCGGCCACCGAAACATTGGTGATCGAACCGACGATCAGCATGGCGATGCTCGGCGGCACAGTCTCGCCCATGATCGCCGAGACCGCCAGCACCGCTGCGCCCTCCGGGGCGCCGTGGCGGGCGCTGACTTCGTCGCGCATGATCGTGCCGACGGCGGCGACGTCGGCGGGCTTCGAGCCGGAAAGGCCCGAGATAACGTACATGCTGACCACTGCGACCTGCAGCAGGCCGCCTCGCAAATGGCCGACCAGCGCGTGGACGAAGCGGATCAGCCGCACGCTGATCCCGCCGCGTTCCATGACCAATCCTGCGAGGATGAAAAAGGGAACCGCGAGGAGAATGTAATTCCCAGCGCCGGCGACCATGGTTTGCGGCAGCACGAGCAACGGCGCCGCGCCGCTCGTCCAGAGATAAAAAGCGGCCGCCAGCAGCAAGACGAAGCCGACCGGAACGCCGGCGAATATCGCGGCGAAAAAGAGCACGAGCGCGGCGATGATCGAGGAATCATCGCCAAGAGCTGGCAGCCATGATCCATAAGTCGTCGCCGCCAGCGCCGTCGCGGCGAGAAAAAGCGCGCCGACGATGAGCGCCAGTCTCCCGTGTTCGCGCCAGACACGCACTGCCGCATAGAGCGCGATCAGCGCCATGCCGGCCGGCAGCGGCAGAGCGATCAGAGCGGCCGGCGCCTGGAGGATCGGCGTGCGCTCGGCCCAGCTTGCGGCGATGAACTCGATCGAGGCGGCGCCGATCAGTCCGCTGACGAAGAAGACAATGACGTCGGCGAGCGCGAGGCAGACGCGCTCGACCCGTCGCGGGACGAGGTTGAGGATGAGGCGGACCTGCGCATGGTCGCGCCGCCGATACGCCACGGCGCCGCCGATGAAAGCCAGGATCGACAGCACCAGCCGGGCGACTTCGTCCGACCACAGAAAGGACTG
>JBAUXQ010000389.1:0-2421 GCA_049584355.1 Roseiarcus sp.
GCCGGTTATAACCAGCCGCTCTTACGTTGGGGGCCGCATTGGGCCGCAGCTATTTCCATCTTCATCTGGTTTCCGATTCGACCGGCGAAACGCTGATCGCCGCCTCGCGCGCCGCCTCGGCGCAATATCAGGGCGTCGCGTCGATCGAACATGTCTATCCGCTGGTGCGCACTCCGGCGCAGCTCGATCGGGTGATTGCCGAAATCGAGAACGCGCCCGGAATCGTCCTCTTCACTCTGGTCGATTCCGATCTCTCGAAACGGCTCGAAGACGGCTGCGCTGCATCGGGTTCGCCCTGCCTGTCGGTCCTGGGGCCAATTCTGACCTTGTTCAGATCCTATCTTGGACAGAATTCGACGCCGCGAGCCGGCGCCCAACACATGCTCAACGCCGACTATTTCAAACGGATCGACGCCCTCAATTTCAGCATGCTGAGCGATGACGGTCAGGCGCCGGAGAACCTCGACCATGCCGATATCGTTCTCCTCGGCGTCAGCCGCACCTCGAAGACCCCAACGAGCATCTATCTGGCGAATCGCGGCTATAAGACCGCCAACGTCCCATTCGTGCCGCACGTCCCCTTGCCAAGCACCCTCGATCATCTCCGCCGGCCGCTGATTGTCGGCCTGATCGCGTCCGCGGATCGAATCGTCCAAATCCGGCAGAACCGCCTGCTGTCGCTCAACGCCGATTCGGAGACCGAATATGTCGATCGCACCGCGGTCGCCGAGGAGCTCGCGGCGTCGCGCCGGCTGTTTGCGGAACGCAGTTGGCCGACCATCGACGTGACGCGACGGTCGATCGAAGAGACGGCGGCGGCGGTGCTCGATCTCTATCGTGCGCATCGGCTCAAATTCATCGCGGACGGCTGACGGCGATGGGGGAAGCTGGAATTTCGGCGCCAACGGCGGCGCAATCGCCCTCGCTGTGGCGCGCGGCTGAGCCATTGATTCTGGCGTCGAAGAGCCCTAGCCGCCGGGCGCTGCTGCGGGCCGTCGGACTTGACGCGGAGGTCATCGCCGCCCAGGTCGACGAACGGGCGCTCGAAGACCGCCATCTCGCGCGCGGCGGTTCGCTCGAGAGCCTCGCCGGCGAATTGGCGCAGGCCAAGGCGCTCGCCGTCAGCGCGGTCCGGCCGCACGCCTATTGCCTGGGCGCCGATCAGACCCTCACGCTCGAGGGCAGGATCTTCCACAAGGCCAGCGATTTCGATCAGGCTCGGCGATCGCTCGCTGCGCTCTCAGGCAAGACCCATCGCCTGACCTCCGCCTTCTGCGTCGCCCGCTGCGGGCAGTCGCTGGTCGTCGACGGCGATCACGCGGACTTGCGAATGCTGCCGCTCGATCCGGTCACGATTTCGCGCTATCTCGATCGGGTCGGGCCGGCGGCGCTGGCGTCGGTCGGGGGCTATCAGGTCGAGGGTCTCGGCGCCCATCTCATGGATCGCATCGAAGGAGAGCATTCCGTTGTTCTGGGATTGCCGATGCTCAGGCTCCTGGCCTGGCTGCGGCGTGAAAGCCTGATCTCGCTATGATCAAGACTCATTCGCCCCGCGCGGGGGTGGCGGGCTGGCCGGTGGACCACTCCCGATCGCCGACGATTCACCGTCACTGGCTGAAGGAGCTCGGCCTTTCGGGAAGCTACGAGAGATTTGCTGTCCGGCCGGGAGAATTCGGCCAGTTCGCGATCCGGATCGGCCGGGGCGAGCTCGTCGGCGCTAACGTGACGGCGCCTCACAAGGAAGCAGCCTTCGGAGTTTGCGACCGGCGAACGCGGGTCGCCGAGGCGCTCGGGGCGGTGAACACGTTGTGGCGGCAGGACGGGCTTCTGTGGGGCGACAACACCGACGTCGGCGGCTTTCTGGCCAACATGGACGACAGCGCGCCCGGCTGGGCGGGGCGAGCGAAATTGGCCGTCGTGATCGGCGCCGGCGGCGCCGCCCGGGCGATCGTATACGCGCTCAAGTCGCGCGGGTTTGAGCGCATCGCGGTCGTCAACCGAACGCAGAGTCGAGCCGAGGCGCTGGCTGCGCATTTTGGCGGCCCGACCCAGGCGACGCCTTGGTCTCATCTGACGGCGGACCTGCGCGAGGCGGATCTGCTCGTCAACACGACCGTGCTCGGCATGGCCGGACAACCGCCGCTAGCCGTCGATCTGAGCCCACTGCCGGACCACGCGGTTGTCGCCGACATCGTCTATGTTCCGTTGCGCACGCCGCTCATCGAGGCTGCGGGGGCGCGTGGCTTGCGCGCCGCGGAGGGGTTGGGCATGTTGCTCCATCAGGCGGCGCCCGGGTTCGCCCGTTGGTTTGGCGCGCAGCCGACGGTGACGCCGGCGTTGCGGGCGCTGGTCGAGGCCGAGGTCCTGGCGACGCACATGGAGGCGGGGTGATCGTCGTTGGACTGACGGGCTCGATCGCGA
>JBAUXQ010000390.1:0-10227 GCA_049584355.1 Roseiarcus sp.
CGCCGTTCGGAATTCATCAACGGTCGAAACCATGGGCGCCATGATCTTGAGGTCGCGCCCCGCCGCGGCGCGGATGAAGGCGCGGAATTGCATCCGCAGAAGCGCCGGACGGTCGAGCCCGATGCGCAGCGCGCGCCAGCCGAGCGCGGGGTTTTCCTCTTCAAGCCCTTTCATATAGGGCAGGAGCTTGTCGCCGCCGATGTCGAGGGTGCGGAAGGTGACCGGCCGGTCGCCTGCGGCGTCGAGGATGGCGCGGTAGAGCTGCTCCTGCGCGCCCGGTCGGGGAAAGCGCGAGGCGAGCATGAATTGCAGTTCGGTGCGGAAGAGGCCGATCGACTCCGCTCCGGTTTCGGCAAGGTGCGGCATGTCGACCAGGAGGCCGGCGTTCATGTGCAGGCCGATCGACACCCCGTCGAGGCTGACGGTCGGTGCGTCGCGAAGGGCGCGATACTGCGCCTGGCGCCGGGCGCGCATCCGCGCCTTCTCCGCATAGGCCGCCTCGACGTCCGCCGGCGGGCGCAGGTAGATCTCGCCCGCGTCCCCGTCGACGATGATCGCGTCGCCCTGCTCGACGATTTCGGAAATGTTGGCGATATCGCTGACGGCGGGAATGGCTAGCGCGCGAGCGACGATGGCGATGTGGCTCGATGCGCCCGCCTCCTCGAGCACGAGCCCCCTGAGCCGCGCGCGGTCATAATCGAGCAGCGCCGCCGGGCTCATCGAGCGGGCGACCAGGATCGCGTTCTCCGGCAGCTCCTCGGGCAAAAGAACGAGGCTCTGGCCGGCCAGCTGATGCAGCAGCCGATTGGCGATGTCGGTCAGATCGTGCAGCCGATCGCGCAGGTAGGGGTCGGTCTGGCGCTGCAGCTTGGCGCGGGCGTCGTTATGGACCCGCTCGACCGCGGCCTCTGCGGTCAGACCCGAACTCACCGCCTCGCGCAGCCGGCGCAGCCACCCGCGATCGTGGGCGATCATACGGAACGCTTCGAGAACGTCGCGGTGCTCGCCGCTAACGCCGTCGTCGCTGCGGTCAATGAGACTGTCGACCGAGGCGCGCATGGCGCTAATCGCCGTCTCGAGCCGCGTCAGCTCCGACTCCACGTCGTCGGCCACGATCGTCGACACCGTCACCCGCGGCTGGTGCATCACCACATGCCCGAGGCCGAGCCCATCGGCGATGCCGAGGCCCCTGAGCGACAGCTGCCGCCGCACCGCGATCGGCGCGCCCTGGGAGGCGATCCCCTGCAGCTCGCCGGACGCGATCATCTCGGCGAGCAGCATCGCGGTCGTCTGCAGCGCCTCGATCTCTTCTTCCGAATAGGCGCGCCGGGCGCGATTTTGGACCACCAGCACCCCGATTGTCGCCCCGCCGCGCAGCACCGGCACACCGAGGAAGGATTGGTAGATCTCTTCGCCGGTCTCCGGCCTGTAGGAAAAGGAGGGATGGTGCTGTGCGTCGGACAGCGCCAGCGGCTCGGCGCTGGAGGCGATCAGGCCGACAAGGCCCTCGCCTGGCCGCATGGTCGTCAGGTGGACGGCCTCGCGGTTGAGGCCCTCGGTGGCGAACAATTCCATCGCGCCGTCTGCCCGCACGACGTAGAGCGAGCACACCTCGGCCACCATGTTGGAGGCGATGAGCACGACGATGCGGTCGAGGCGCGCCTGTGCGATGACAGGCTCCGCCATCACCTCGCGGAGCCGCCGCAACAAAAGACGCGGTCCGCCCGGCGCGCGCATCAACAACGTCCTATTCTGTCCCCGGTCGTTCGGTCGGCCAACCGAGCCATGCAATGATCACGCCGGACAGAAATCGCCCCCGACCGCGCTTCCCGCCCGTTTCGTCCATTCGCTTCGGCGCGGTATAGAAACGAAATGCGGGCGCGGCAAGGGCGGCCGGGGCAGCGCCCCTCAAGCGCCCGCCGTCGGACCTTCAGGGCGCCCGCAGCAGGGCCGAAGTCGTCGCCGCCCCGGTCGCGCGAGCGGCGAGAACCTCGTCGAGCCAATCCGGCCGCATCTCGGGTACCGAAGACAACAGCAATTCGGTATAGGGATGATAGGGAGGCGCGAACACAGCCGCAGTGTCGCCGCCCGCCACCACCTTGCCCTTCAGCATCACTGCGACCTTGTTGGCGATCCGTTTCACCGTGCCGAGGTCGTGGGTAATGAAGAGATAGGCGACGCCGAGATCCTCCTGCAGCTTTTTCAGCAGCCGGAGAATCTCTTCCCCAACCAGCTGATCGAGCGCCGATGTCACTTCGTCGCAGATGATCAGATCCGGTTCGGCGGCCAGCGCCCGGGCGATCGACACCCGCTGCTTCTGCCCGCCAGACAATTCGCTGGTCTTGCGGGTGATGAACGACTCCGGCAGATCCATCTGCTGCAGCAGCTCGGCAGCGCGGGCGCGGACTTCTTCCCGCGAGCGGTTGAAATAGAACGCCACCGGCCTGCCGATCGTCTCGAGCAAGGTATGCTGCGGATTGAGGGCGACGTCAGGCATCTGGTAGATCATTTGCACCCGCCGCAGCTGGTCCTTGGTGCGATCTTTCAGGCGCGCCGGCAGGCTCGCGCCGTTGAACCGCACGTCGCCGGCGATGCGCGGCAAGAGGCCGGTGACGACGCGCGCCAGGGTGGATTTGCCCGAGCCCGACTCGCCGACCACCGCCACCGTATCGCCCTTGCGCACTTCAAGGCTGACGTCATCGATGACCTTCGGCTTGCCTGGATAGTTGGCGCTGACATGGTCGATGGCGAGGATCGGAACCTGGGCGGCGACGTTTGCGTCGACGAAATTGTGGCCGGCGACGCGCTCGGTTACCAGACGGCGGGTATATTCCTCTTTCGGTTGCTGCAGGATCTGCCGCGAATCGCCGAATTCGACCATCTTGCCGCGCCTCAGCACCATGATGCGATCGGCGATCTGGGCAACGACGGCAAGGTCGTGGGTGATGTAGAGCGCCGCCGTCCCATGCTCGCGGATGAGCTTGCGGAAGGCGGCGAGACATTCGACCTGGGTCGTTACGTCAAGTGCGGTGGTCGGTTCGTCAAAGATGAGGATGTCGGGCTTGGCGACCATCGCCATCGCCGCCATCACCCGCTGAAGCTGGCCGCCGGAAACCTGATGGGGATAGCGCGAGCCGATCGTCTCCGGGCTCGGCAGATCGAGTTGCTTGAAGAGGCTGATCGCCTCCGCTTTCGCCTCCGACCGCGACAGCACGCCATGCCTGACCGACGCCTCGCAGACCTGCTCCATCAGCGTATGGGCGGGATTGAACGAGGCCGCCGCGCTCTGGGCGATATAGGCGATCTTCGGTCCGCGCAGGGCGCGCCGCTCATCGAGGCTGATGGCGCGGATGTCGGTGTCGCCGAAGATGATGTTGCCGCCGACGATATGGCAGTCGCGGCGAGTGTAGCCCATCGAAGCGAGGCCGATCGTCGATTTGCCGGCGCCCGATTCGCCGATGAGGCCGATCACCTCGCCGCGCCGCAACTGCAGCGACACATCGTCGACCAGCACCGGCCCGTCGCCGGCGTCCGTGCGCACGGCCACCCGCATGCCGCGGACGTCGAGGACGACGGTGTCGTCATTGGGTCCGGAAGGGTCCCGGGACTGCTGGCTCATGCGCCTTCTCCCTGCCCTCTGGAATGAATCGAGAGCATCCAGTCAACGATGAAGTTGACGCCGATGGTGAGGATCGCGATTGCCGCTGCGGGATAAAGCGGCGCCGCGGAGCCGAAATTGATCATGTCGCGGTAGTCCTTGACCATGCTGCCCCAGTCCGCATCCGGCGGCTGAACGCCGAGCCCGAGAAAGCTCAGCGCGGCGATAAAAAGGAAAGTGAAGCAGAAGCGCAAGCCGAACTCAGCGGTCAATGGGGGAATCGCATTGGGCAGAACCTCGCGGGTGACGATCCACCACCACCCCTCGCCGCGCAGGCGCGCCGCTTCGACGAATTCCAGGCTGACGATATTGACCGCAACCGATCTCGCCAGTCGAAAAACCTTGGTCGAATCGAGGATTGCGATCGTCAAGATGAGGACCGGGAGCGCCGAGCCGAGCACCGACAGAATGACGAAAGCGAAGATGAGCGTCGGCATCGACAGGAGGAGGTCCACGAGGCGCGACAGCACCTGATCGATCCAGCCGCCGGCGACCGCCGCGGCGAAGCCCGAGATGACACCAATGAGGAAGGAGAGCGCGGTGATCACCAGCGACAGACCGATCGACATCCGGGCGCCATAAATCAGCCGGCTGAGAATGTCGCGGCCGAGGTTATCGAGCCCGAGCCAATGCTGGGCGCTCGGATCGGCCCAGGCGTCGCCGACCGGGGTCGCCTGATCGAACGGCGCGATGAGCGGCGCGAACAGGGCAACGAACAGGTTGATGACGACGACGACGATGCCGATCTGCGCGGTGACGCTCACTTTATAGCCGCGGATACGCATAGCGGTCTTTCTTTCGTCGCGCCTGACGGTCCCTGGTCAGCGGGGTTGGCGAAGCCGCGGATTGGACAGAATGGCGAGAATGTCGGCGGTCATGTTGAGCAGGATGAACGTGGCGGCGAAGATGAGCCCACAAGCCTGGACCACTGGCACGTCGTGCTTGGACACTTCGTCAACCATCAATTGGCCGAGGCCGGGATAGACGAACACCGTCTCGACCACGACGACGCCGACGATGAGATAGGCGAGATTGAGCGCAACCACGGAAATGATCGGCGCGAGCGCATTCGGCAGCGCGTGGCGCACGACGATGCGCGACTTTCGCAGACCCTTGAGGATCGCCATCTCGATATACGGGCTCGCCATCACCGAGAGAACGGAGGCGCGGGTCATCCGCATCATATGAGCCACGATCACCAGAACCAGCGTGACCATCGGCAGAAAGGCGTAATAGAGGCGATCGATGAAGCTTGTTTCGGGCGTCACGTTGGCGAGCGAGGGAAACCAGCCAAGATCGACGGCGACATATTTGATGAGGAGATAGGCAAGGAAATATTCCGGCACCGAGATCGTCATCAGGGTGAAGACGTTGACCAGCCGGTCGAAGACGCCGCCCTGGCGGATCGCCGCGAGGAGCCCGAGGCCGATCGCGAGCGGCACCGCGACAATTGCTGCATAGGCGGCGAGAAACATCGTATTGGCGAAGCGCGGCGCGATCTCCGTCAGCACGTCGCGGCCATTAGCGAGCGAATGGCCGAAATCGCCATGCAACACTCCGAACAGCCAGTCGAAAAATCTCAAAATCGCTGGCCGATCCAGACCCAGGTCGAGGCGCAGCTTGGCCAGGCTCTCCGGGGTGGCGGAATTCTGCAGGATCGCCGAGGCGAGATCACCTGGCAAAATCTCCGTGCCGATGAAGATGAGGATCGACGCGGCGAACAGGGTCAGGACGCCGAGGCCGAGCCGCTGGAGCACGAGATTCAACACAACGCCTGTCCCCTTATCTCACTTAAACCTCATCTCACTTAAGCCTCGCCCCGCCTCCCCGCCGACTGCCGTTGCGTACGTCCGGCGCCTTACCTCCTTCGCGTGACGCTTGCTCGACTTGCGCCGGCCGCTTTTGTCCGTGCGGTCGGCGCAAGCTGCTGCTGGTTCGAACCGCGCCCGCCAACGAGGGCGGACGCGGCGCAAATGCGGTCAGCTCTTGAGCCAGGCCTTCTGCATGATATAGCCGTTGTCCATATCGAAGCCGCCGTGCGGCGTATGCCCGCCGACCTTGTCGAGGTGCGCGTCAAGCCAGTCCTTGAACACAGGGATGATCGCGCCGCCCTGCTCGTTGAGCATCGCTTGCATTTCCCAGATGTAAGGCCGGCGCTTGTCTTCGTCCGTTTCGCCGCGCGCGTCTGCGAGCAGCTTCTCGAACTTCTCGTTGTTCCAGTGCGTCTCGTTCCAGGGAGCGCCGGCCGCGTAGGCGACGGAGAGCATCTGCGTCGCCGCCGCGCGCCCGCCCCAGTAGCTCGAGACGAAGGCGCCCTTGAGCCAGACGTTGTCCCAGAAGCCGTCCGCGGGCTCCTTCTTCAGGTCGACCTTGATGCCGGCCTTGCTGGCGCTCGCCTGAAGCAGCGCGCCCTCGTCGACGGCGCCGTTGAACGCCGCGTCGGAAGCCTGAAGAAGGATCTTCGGATCGGTGAGGCCCGCCTTCTTGAAGGCGGCGGCGGCCTTGTCGGGATCATATTTGCGCTGGGGCAGTTCCTTGTTGAAATAGGGATCGTTCGGCGGGATCGGGTGATCGTTGCCGACCGTGCCGTAGCCGCTGAACAACGCCTTGAGAATCTGCTCGCGGTCGGTCGCCAGCTTTAGCGCCATCCGGATGTCGGGGTTGTCGTAGGGCGCCTTGTCGCACTGCATCGCCATCACGGCGTGCCAGCCGCCCGAAGCTCTCACGATCTGAAGCTTGGGGCTCTTCGAGAGAAGCGCGACTGCTTTATGGTCCACACGATTGATCGCGTCGATCTGGCCGGAGATCAGCGCGTTGAGCCGCGCAGAGCTGTCGTTGATGACGGTGACCTCGATCCCGTCGAGCCAGCCGCGATCCGGCTTCCAGTAGTCGCGGGTCTTCTTCAACGAGATGCGCACGCCCGGATCGAATTTATCGACGCTGAAGGCGCCGGTGCCGACCGGCTTCGCCCAATCCTTGAAGCCGTCCGGCACGATGCCCACGTGATAGTCGGTGAGCGCGTAAGGCAGGTCGGCGTCCGGCCCGTTCAGCGAAATCTGAATCTGATACTTGTCGAGCTTCTTGATGTCGGTGACCGGCTTGAACGTGCTCGCGCCGCCGGACTTGGTGTCGCCGCGGTGCAGGTTGAGCGAGTAGATGGCGTCGTCGGCGGTAAATTCCTGGCCGTTCGAGAACTTGATCCCCTTGCGCAGATTGAAGATCCAGTCCTTCGCGCCGTCCTTCGGCTCCCAGCTCTCGGCCAGATCCGGATGCGGCCTGCCGTCCTGACCCCACTCGACGATGCCGTCAAACAGGCCGTGGCCGGTGTCGATCATCACCGAGTCGTTGTAGGAGGTGACGTCGATGCTGTCGGTGGTGCTGCCGCCGCCAAGGCCAAGCCTCAGCACGCCGCCCTTCTTTGGCGTCTCGTCCGCGCGCGCGTCGGCGCTCGCCAGCATGGTTGAAATCGCGAGGCTCGACGCGCCGAGCGCGGCGGCGCGACCCATGAACTCGCGACGCGAGACAGCGCCTTTAATCAGGCGCCCGTTCCAATAATCCAGTTCGCTCATCTTACAATGTTCCTCTTAGAGTGCGCCCTTCCCCAGACAACGATCGGCCGTTCTTCTGCCGGCGGCGCGTCATTCCTCGACTTGGCGTCAGATTTTTGCCGCTGTCAATTGTCCGGCGACCCACGTCGAAAAAATCCGCCTTGAGGGCGCGCCTCTGGCCAATTCCTTAGCGATCTGCATGTCTTGCAGGCATGCAGGGCCACCATTTTCAATTGACGAACTGAACTTTTAGACGACTCGGAGATCAAAGTTTCACCCGCGTTGACTTGCGCTGGAGCCGAGATTAGGGGTTTCGGCCTCGAATTGCTTCCGAGGACGCCCAGTTCGGCAGGAGTTCTGCGGCCCATGAAGATTCTCGTGCCCGTCAAACGGGTGGTCGACTACAACATCAAGATTCGTCTCAAGTCCGACGGCTCGGGAGTCGAGCTCGCCAACGTCAAGATGTCGATGAATCCGTTCGACGAGATCGCGGTCGAGGAGGCGCTCAGGCAGAAGGAAGCCGGCAAGGCGAGCGAGGTGGTCATCGTCTCGATCGGCCCGGCGCAGGCGAGCGAGACCATCCGCACCGCGCTCGCCATGGGCGCCGATCGCGGCGTCCTGATCAAGACCGACGCGCTCACCGAGCCGCTCGCGGTCGCCAAGCTGCTCAAAGGCGTCGTCGACGCGGAACAGCCCGGGCTCGTCATCATGGGCAAGCAGGCGATCGACGACGACTCGAACCAGACCGGCCAGATGCTGGCGGCGCTGACCGGCTGGGGCCAGGGCACGTTTGCCTCCAAGGTTGTCGTCGGCGAGGGCTCGGTCGAAGTCACACGGGAGGTGGACGGCGGGATGCAGACCGTGTCTTTGAAGCTGCCGGCGATCGTCACCACCGATCTGCGCCTGAACGAGCCGCGCTACGCCTCGCTTCCCAACATCATGAAGGCGAAGAAGAAACCGATCGAGGAAAAGACGCCGGCCGACTATGGGGTCGACGTCTCGCCCCGGCTCAAGGTGCTGAAGACCTCCGAGCCAGCTGGCCGCAAGGCCGGGGTCAAGGTCAAGTCGGTGGCTGAGCTGGTCGCTAAGCTGCATGACGAAGCGGGAGTGATCTGACGATGGCGACCCTTCTTCTGGCCGAAGTCGCAGGCGGACAATTGAACGACGCGACCGCGCGCGCTCTCACTGCCGCGCTCGAGCTCGGAGGTCCGGTCGACGTGCTTGTCGCCGGCCAAAACGTCGCCGCCGCCGCCGCGGCGGCCGCTCAGCTCAAGGGCGTGGCGAAAGTGCGCGTGGCGGACGATCCTCTCTACGCGCATGGCCTGGCCGAGCCGCTGGCGGCGCTGATCGTTTCGCTCGCCCCCGGTTACGACGCCATCCTCGCGCCCTCGACGGCAAGCGCCAAGAACGTCGCGCCACGTGTAGCCGCGCTGCTCGATGTGATGCAGATTTCCGACATAACCAAGGTCCTCGGGCCGAAGACCTTCGAGCGGCCGATCTACGCCGGCAACGCAATCCAGACCGTCGAATCGACCGATGCGAAGATCGTCGTCACCGTGCGCACCGCGTCTTTCGCCGCCACCGGCCAGTGCGGCGCTGCGCCGATCGAGCCGGTCGCGGCCGTTCCCGATCCGGCGGTGTCGTCGTTCGTCGGCGACGCGCTCGCCAAGTCCGACCGGCCGGAACTGACCTCGGCCAGGATCATCATCTCCGGCGGCCGGGCGATGCAGAAGGCGGAGAATTTCAAAACCTATATCGAGCCGGTCGCCGACAAGCTCGGCGCGGCGATGGGCGCGTCCCGCGCCGCGGTCGACGCCGGCTACGCGCCCAACGACTGGCAGGTCGGCCAGACCGGCAAGGTGGTGGCGCCGGAGCTTTATATCGCGGTCGGCATATCGGGGGCGATCCAGCATCTGGCGGGGATGAAGGATTCGAAAGTCATCGTCGCGATCAACAAGGACGAAGAGGCGCCGATCTTCCAGGTCGCCGACTACGGCCTCGTCGCCGATCTCTACACCGCGCTGCCCGAGCTCGCGGCGGAACTGACCAAGATCGGGCGCTAACGTCCGGCCTAACTTATGAAAAAAGCACGGCGGCCGACTGGACGCTCGTCGCTGCTCCTCTATGATCCCGGCCCAGGCCCCGGCCGTTTGCGGACAAAAATATGACACTCAACATAGAGACGGTCGGCATCATCGGCGCCGGGCAGATGGGCGCCGGCATTGCCGAGGTCGCGGCTCAGGCGGGATTGAACGTCTCCCTCAACGACATCGCCGAGGAGCGCATCAACGCCGCGCTCGCCACCATCAATGGCCACCTTTCGCGCCAAGTGGCGAGGGGGCAGATGGACGAAGCCGAGCGCAAATCGATCCTCGAGCGCATCCTCGTCGCTCCCACCCTCGACAAACTCGGCCACTGCGATCTGGTGATCGAGGCGGCTTCCGAGAACGAAGAGGCCAAGCGCAGGATCTTCTCGGCGCTGCGCTCGTTTCTCAAGCCCGAGGCCATCGTCGCCTCGAATACATCCTCGATCTCGATCACCCGCCTCGCTTCGGTGACGTCCAACCCCGAGCGCTTCATTGGCATCCACTTCATGAACCCGGTGCCGCGCATGCAGCTCGTCGAGCTGATCCGCGGCATCGCCACCAAGGACGACACGTTCGACGCCGCCAAGGCGTTCGTCACCCGGCTCGGCAAGACGGCGACAATGTCCGAGGATTTCCCCGCCTTCATCGTCAACCGCATCCTTTTGCCGATGATCAACGAGGCGGTCTATACGCTCTACGAGGGCGTCGGCTCAGTCGAGGCGATCGACACCGCGATGCGCCTCGGCGCCAATCATCCGATGGGGCCGTTGCAGCTCGCCGACTTCATCGGCCTCGACACCTGCCTCGCGGTCATGCAGGTGCTGCATGAGGGGCTCGCGGATTCGAAATACCGCCCCTGCCCGCTCTTGGTGAAATACGTCGAGGCCGGCTGGCTCGGCCGCAAGACCCAGCGCGGCTTCTACGACTACCGCGG
>JBAUXQ010000391.1:0-1648 GCA_049584355.1 Roseiarcus sp.
GGCGCCGTCGCGCCGAAACCCCGCGCCCTGAGTGTTTCGCAATGAACATCGCCCTGGACCGTTCGGAAGCCTCGCCGTCGCCGGACGCGCTGGATCGCCACATTTCCCGCGCGTCGAAGGCGCTGATCGCCCTCCAGCGCGGCGACGGCCATTGGTGCTTCGAGCTCGAGGCCGACGCGACGATCCCGGCCGAGTACGTGTTGCTCAGGCATTTCCGCGGCGAGAAGCCCGATCTCGAACTCGAGCGGCTGATCGCCGTCTATCTCAGGCGAATCCAGGGCGCTCACGGCGGGTGGCCGATCTTCCATGAAGGCGCGTTCGATATCAGCGCCAGCGTCAAGGCCTATTTTGGTCTCAAGATGATCGGCGACGACCTCGACGCGCCGCACATGCGCCGCGCGCGCGAAGCCATCCTCGCCCATGGCGGCGCGGCCAGGAGCAATGTCTTCACCCGCTTCCTTCTGGCGCTATATGGCGCCATCCCCTGGAGCGGCGTTCCGACCATGCCGGTCGAGATCATGCTGCTGCCGCGCTGGTTTCCGTTCCATCTCGACAAGGTCTCCTATTGGGCGCGCACGGTGATGGTCCCGCTCCTCGTCCTGCAGGCCCTGAAGCCGCGCGCCGCCAATCCGCGCGGCGTTACGATCGGGGAGCTGTTCACCGCGCCGCCGGAGACCGTGCGCAAATGGCCGACCGGCGCCCACCAGGCGTGGGCGGCCGTGAAGTTCTTCGGCGCCATCGACTGGCTGCTCAAGCGCGCGGACCCGCTTTTTCCGGCGTCGCTGCGCCGCCGCGCGATCGGCGCCGCTACGGATTTCGTAACCGAGCGCCTCAATGGCGCGGACGGCCTCGGCGCGATCTATCCGGCGATGGCGAACGCGGTCTTGATGTTCGACGCGCTCGGCTACCCGCCCGATCATCCCCACCTCGTCGCCGCACGTGAGTCGATTGAGCGGCTCCTGGTCATCGGCAAGGACGAGGCCTATTGCCAGCCCTGCCTGTCGCCGGTCTGGGACACCGCGCTCGCCGCCCACGCGCTGCTCGAAACCGGCGGCGACGCCGGCGCCGAGCCGGTGCGGGCGGCGCTCGCGTGGCTAAAGCCGCTCCAGATCCTCGACGTCAAGGGAGACTGGGCCGCCCGGCGCCCGGACGTCCGGCCGGGCGGCTGGGCGTTCCAATACGCCAACCCGCACTATCCCGACACCGACGACACCGCCGTGGTGGCGATGGCGATGGATCGCGCCGATCGCGGCGGCGTGAGCGGCGCTCCAGAGGCTCATTCAGAGGCGATCGCGCGAGCGCGTGAATGGATCGAGGGACTGCAAAGCCGAGACGGCGCATGGGCCGCTTTCGACGCCGACAACACCTATCATTATCTCAATCACATTCCGTTCGCCGATCACGGCGCGCTGCTTGATCCGCCGACCGCCGACGTCACCGCGCGTTGTGTCTCTCTGCTCGCCCAGCTCGGCGAGACCCGCCAGACAAGCCCGGTGCTGGCGCGTGGAATCGACGCGCTCAAGGCCGACCAGGAGGAGGACGGAAGCTGGTTCGGCCGTTGGGGCATGAACTATATTTACGGAACCTGGTCGGCCCTTTGCGCGTTGGTCGTCGCCGGCGAGGATCCGCAATCGGAGCCCGTGCGCCG
>JBAUXQ010000392.1:0-2186 GCA_049584355.1 Roseiarcus sp.
TCAGGCTGGACCTCGCCCGATTTACCGCGCAGGGCGCCGGCCGCACGATCGCCCTCGCGGGACCGGCGACGCTGGCTTACGGCAAGGATGGGCTTGCGATCCAGAACTTCGCCCTGCGCGTCGATTCGGGCCGCCTCGCCCTCTCGGGCCGAGCAGGCCCGACGCTCGATCTTCGCGCGAGCGCGACCGCGATGCCGCTGGCCGCGCTCGATCTCGTCTCGCCCGGCCTCGGCCTTTCCGGAATCGCCGACGGCGACGCGACGATCCGGGGCGCGCCGGCCGATCCCGGCGGCGACTGGCGGCTTCGCCTGCAACAAGTCAGCGCGCCGCAGACGCGGAGCGGTGGGTTGCCGCCGCTCGACGCGACAGCCTCCGGCCGGCTTGCCGGCGGGCGAACCTCGGTCGACCTCACAGCGAACGCGGGCGCCGGCAATTCCGTCCGCGTTGCCGGATCGGCGCCGCTGTCGAGCGACGGCGCGCTCGATCTCAAGATCGACGGGAGGCTCGACGCCGGCCTCGCCAACCACGCCCTGTCTCTCTCGGGGCGCCGCATGACCGGGGCGGTCACGCTCGCCGCCCAGGTGCGCGGGACCGTCGCCAAGCCGCAGGCGCAGGGGTCGATCCGTCTCGCCGATGGCGAGTTCCGCGACGACCAGACGGGGTTCAAGGTCACCGGACTGACCGGCGTCATCGTCGCAAATGGCGATACGGCCCGCATCCAGAGCCTGACCGGCTCGACGCCAGATGACGGTTCGATCTCCCTCAGCGGCGAGGCGCGCCTCGATCCGGCGGCTGGCTTTCCGGGAACGACCCGCGTCACCGGCAAGCATGCGCAGCTCGTCGCCAACAGCCTCGTTTCGGCGACCGCCGACCTCGCCCTCACGATCAGCGGGAAGCTGGCGCAGAAACCCAATGTCGACGGCCGCATCACGATCGACTCGATGGACGTGACCGTGCCGGGCCGCTTCAGCAGCGTTTCCGCTCCCATTCCAGGCACGAAGCATCTCAATCCGACGCCGACCGCGCAGGCCCGCCTCGCGCAGCTCGCCAGCGCCAACCCGGCCACGGGCCGCACCCCCCTGTTCGACGCGACGCTCAATGTCGCGATCTCGGCCCCCAACCGCAACTTCGTCCGCGGACGCGGCCTTTACGCCGAGGTCGGCGGCAATCTGCACGTGACCGGATCCGCGCGCGATCCGCAGGTGACCGGCGGCTTCGACCTCATACGCGGCTCGCTCGCGCTGCTTGGCAAGCGCCTGGTGTTCACCAAAGGCCAGGTCCGGTTCCGGGGCGATGTGATCCCCGAGCTCAATTTCGTCGCCGAGACAGCGGCGACCGACATCACCGCGCGCATCGCGGTGACCGGCCCCGCGAACCGGCCGTCGTTCCAGATCAGTTCGCAGCCGAGCCTGCCGGAGGACGAGATTCTGTCGCGCGTCCTGTTCCAGCGGCCGTCCGGGAGCCTTTCGGCCTTTCAGGCGATCCAGCTCGCCAACGCGGTCTCGACGCTCTCGGGCAATGGCGACGCTTTCGAGCACTTGCGCCGCACGCTCGGCGTCGACAGCCTCGACATCTCGACCAGCGCGACCGGCGGCGCGGTTGTCGGCGCGACCCGCGCGATCAACGACCGGATCAGCGTCGGCGTGACGTCCGGCGCCCGGCCGCAAGACAATGGCGTCAACGTCGATCTCGACGTCACGCAGCATCTTCGCCTGCAAGCCGGCGCCGACGCCACTGGCGGAACGAGCGCTGGCGTCGGAGCGGAGTGGGAGTACAAATAGCCTCGAATCAAATCGATCCGAGATTTATTGTGCGACACGCTTTGCGACTTTCCAGTCGTGCCGGGCGGGCTGTGGGATAGCTGACCACCACGAAACGACCTCTCAGAAGCGACCGCCTTCTGGCGCACTCTGGACGGCTGGAGTCGACGTATTGCGGACATCGCGGGTCGCGACCGCGAACAGGCAAGGTGGGTCGGCAAGCGGTCGTAGACCTGCGCGACCTGGAGGGCAAAGTTCCGCCCGAGGCAGACGCTGATTAGGGCACCGGAGAGCAACCCGAAAGGTGGATTTTCGATTATACGAAGCCGACAATCGGCGCGGCCGCAATGCGCAAACAACGGACATCAGCCCGTGGCTGTGTGAACCAGCGCGAATATCGCGGTCGGCTCCGCGAACCCCTTGATC
>JBAUXQ010000393.1:0-1734 GCA_049584355.1 Roseiarcus sp.
TCCCCATGAGACCCGAGGCGCATTGCCGGTCGACCGACATGCCGGCGACGCTGGTCGGCAGCCCGGCGCGAAGCGCGGCTTGGCGGGCGACGTTGAAGCCCTGCGATCCCTGCTGCAGCGCCGCGCCCATGACGACGTCGTCGACCTCGCCGCCTTGGACCGAGGCGCGCTTGAGCGCGCTGGCGATGACATGCCCGCCCAGCGTCTGGGCCTGGGTGTCGTTGAACGCGCCGCGATAGGCCTTGCCGATCGGCGTGCGCGCGGTTGAGACGATGACGGCTTCACGCATGATGGGTCTCCAGGTGCTGGTTCATGGGCGGTCCAACCCTTCTCCCCTCCGGGAGAAGGTGGCTCCATAGGGCGTCGAAAGACGCCCGTCTTTCGACGGGCTATGGCGCCGGATGAGGGTGCTTCTCACGGTTTTGAAAACGCGCCCCCCTCCGCCGCCAGCTTCTCCAAAAGCGCCGCCGGCTTGAAGTCGTCGCCGAACTCGGCATGAAACTCCTCGAGCTTGGCGAGCACATTTTTCAATCCGACGGTGTCGGCATAGAACATCGGGCCGCCGCGATAGACCGGCCAGCCGTAGCCGTAGATCCAGACGATGTCGATGTCGGAGGCGCGCTGCGCCTTGCCCTCTTCGAGGATTTTCGCCCCTTCGTTGATCATCGGATAGATGCAGCGCTCGAGGATTTCGGCGTCGCCGATCGTGCGCTGCGCGACCCCCTTCGACTTGGCGAAGTCGCGGATGATCGCCTCCACATGCGCCGACGGTTTGGCGTTGCGCGCTTCGTCATAGTCGTAGAAGCCAGCGCCGGTCTTCTGGCCGCGCCGGCCCTCTTCGCACAGGATGTCCCGGATCGACGCGCGCTTCGACGTCTCGGCCGACCAGCCGATGTCGAGGCCGGCAAGATCGCTCATCGCGAACGGCCCCATCGGCATGCCGAAGTCGGTCAGCACGCGGTCGACCGCCCACGGCGTCGCGCCTTCGAGAATGAGCTTCATCGCCTCGCGCTGGCGCTGCGCCAGCATCCGGTTGCCGACGAAGCCGTGGCAGACGCCGACGACCACCCCGACCTTGCCGATCTTGGGCGCGAGCGCTGCGATTGTCGCCAGAACCGATTTCGAGGTCTTGGCGCCGCGCACGATCTCGAGCAGCCGCATCACGTTCGCCGGCGAGAAGAAGTGCATGCCGAGCACGTCCTCCGGCCGCTTGGTCATCGATGCGATTTCGTCGATGTCGAGGTAGGAGGTGTTCGAGGCGAGGATCGCGCCCGGTTTCGCGATCGAATCGAGCCGCTCGAACACCGTCTTCTTGATGTCTATGTTCTCGAACACCGCTTCGATCACGAGGTCGGCCTCGGCCAGCGCGCCGAAGTCGAGCGTGGGCTTGAGCCTCCCCATCCGCTCGTCGACCTCCTTCATCGTCAATCGGCCCTTCTTGGCGGTCGCCTCGTAGTTGCGGCGCATGACCGAGACCCCACGGTCGAGCGCCTCCTTCGAGGTCTCGACGATGGTGACGGGGATGCCGGCTGAGAGGAAGTTCATCGCGATGCCGCCGCCCATGGTGCCGGCGCCGATCACGCCGACGCTCCGAATCGGCCTGGTGGGGACATCGGGGCCGATGTCGGCGACCTTCGCCGCCTGACGCTCGGCGAAGAACACGTGCCGCTGCGCCTTGGACTGCGTCGTCTGCAGGAGCGCCATGAACATCTGCCGCTCCTTGACGATGCCCTC
>JBAUXQ010000394.1:0-3633 GCA_049584355.1 Roseiarcus sp.
CGGATCTCCTCGTCGCGGCCAATCACCGGATCGAGCTTGCCATTGCGCGCGGCGTCGGTAAGGTCGCGGGTGTATTTCTTCAGCGCGTCATACTGGTTCTCGGCGCTCGCCGAATCCGCGGTGCGGCCCTTTCGGAGGTCGTTGATCGCGGCGTTGAGGGTCTGGGCGGAGACGCCTGCGTTGGCCAGGATCTTGGCCGCTTCGGTCCCCTTCTCCATCGCCAGCGCCAGAAGCAGGCGCTCCACGGTGACAAACGAATCGCCCGCCTTCTGGGCGATCTTCTCGGCGTTGTCGAACAGCCGCGCCATCGCCGGCGCCATATAGAGCTGGCCAGCGCCCGAGCCCTCGACTTTCGGCAGCTTGCCGAGCGCCTGCTCGACCTGCCTCAGCGCCTCGCGCGAGTTTCCGCCGGCCCGGTCGATCAGGCCCGCGGCCAAACCCTCCTCGTCGTCGAGCAGCACTTTAAGCAGATGCTCGGTGGTAAACTGCTGATGGCCTTCGCGAAGCGCCAGCGACTGGGCAGCCTGCACGAAGCCGCGCGCCCGCTCGGTGTATTTCTCCAAGTTCATCGTCTATCCCCTTCGGCCCTACCTTGCGCCCCGAAGCGGCGTCAGGCAGTCCATACCATCGGATTGCCGCGATTTCGCGGCTTGGACCCAATGTAGGAGCCGCCTGGCGCGGGCGGAAGAGCCCAAACGAGCTTAACGCCGAACGAATCTCCACCACATTGACGGATGTCAGGTTTCAGGCGGTCACGAGGTCGAGCGCTTGAGCAATTCCTGCAGCCATTCGGCGTTCATCCCAGCGAGCGGCAGCCACGCCTTGAACAGGGCCTCGGGAGTGTAGCGCTCGAGTTCGGTCATCATGCGCTTTTCGATCTGCGCCATGGCCGCCTTCTGCATCGGCTCGACGTCCGGCAATCCCATGAACTGACGCGCCTCGAGCGGCGTGCAATCAACGTTGACGGTGATCTTCATCGGGCGCTGTCGCCTCCCTGGTCTGCGGCTGGTCGTCCGCCAAGCGACCCGGCCTACGCCTAGCGGAATATTGTTAATCTTCCGCCATCGGTCCGTCCGTGCGCCTGGATGACTTGGCGCGGAGCGGCGCGTATCAAGGCGGTCTCGCGCCCTTTCAGCGCATGACTATCGCAGGTCTTTGCCCGGTCAACCAGTCTTGAGCGTCCCCAAGGCCTTCATTCTCCATCTGGAGCGCGCGATTTCTCGGGCGGCCAACGTCCAGTCGCTAAAGGCCCGGCTGCCGATCGAGAGCGAGATCCTTGCCGCAGTCGATGGCGCGGAGCTTTCGCGGGCTGAGATCGATCGGGCTTGTGCGCGCCGCCGCTTCAAGCCGGGCTATCCGTTCGCGCTGACGGCGACCGAGGTCGGCGTCTTTCTCAGCCATCGCGCGGCGTGGCGGAGGATCGTGGACGAGAAGCTCGATTTCGCCGCTATCTTCGAGGACGACGCGCAGATCGATCCCGACGTGTTCGCTGGCCTGATCGAGCTCGTGGCCGGCGAGCGGGCGGCGTGGGACTACGTGCTGATGCCGGCCGCGCCGATCCGCGGCGGGACGGCGGTCGCGCGTCGCGGCGCCCTTACCCTCCTGCGCCCGGACGCGCCGCCGTTGCGCGCGATCGGGCAGATCGTCTCACGCGCCGCCGCCGAGCGCCTCCTCGACCGCACGTTGCCGTTCGACCGCCCGGTCGACACCCTGCTGCAGATGACCTGGGTCACCGGCCAGCCGGTGCTGGTCGCCTCGCCCTCGCCGGTTCGCGACGTTTCGCGCGAAACCGGGGGCACCACGGTCCAGCGCCGGTCGATGGGGCTCGCCGAGCGCATCCGTCACGAAGCGATGCGGCCGATCTACCGGGCGCAAGTGCTGGCCCGCTATCGCCGGAGCTTGCGGACCCCGCCGTTGTAGCGCCGCCGCCTCGGTCAGACGACCGCCGCGCCCATCAGCTTTCGCGCCGCGGCCGGGCTCATCGGCTGGCCGAAGGCCGCCCCTTGGGCGAACTGGCAGCCGAGCTGAGCGAGCTCGACCGCGTCGGATTCCGTCTCCGCGCCCTCGGAGATGACGTCCATCCCGATCTCCTGCGCCATGGCGACGATCGAACGCAGGATCGGCGAGCGCGCGCCGAACGAGTTCGGCCTGACCAGGGAGGCGTCGATCCGCATGGCGTCGAAGCGATACTGCGGCAGATGGCCGAGCGAGGTGTAGCCGGCGCCGAACCTGTCCAGCATCAGCGCGGCGCCGATTTCGCGCACCCTCTGTAAAAGAGCCGCGGCGTATTCGGGGTTTTCCATCACCAGGCTCTCCGCCGCCGCGAGCTTGAGCGAGCCGCGCTGCACGTAATGGCGGCCGAGCGCGGCGCGCACGTCGGAAAGCAAATCGTGGCTGAGCATCTGGCGCGATGACGCGGCGACGGTGGCGAAGATCGGCGGATTGACCTCGAGCGCCTTCTGCCACGCCGCCAGCTCCCTCGCCGTCGCGTCGAGCGCATAAGCGCCGATGTCGACGATTGCGCCGGTCGACTCGGCGGCGGAGGAGAACTCATCCTCGTCGAGGACGCCGAGCCTCGGATGGCGCCAGCGCAGCAGCGACTGGAACCCGGCGACGGTCCGATCCTCCAGGCGAACGATCGGCCGGAACAGAATCGAGATCTCGCCGCGCTCGAGCGCGCGACGCATGTCGTTCTCGAGCGTCTGCCGGTCGGATCGCTGCGAGCGCATGAGATGGGCAAAAATCTCGACCCGGTCGCCGCCGCCCTTCTTGGCGTTGGCGAGCGCGAGCTGGGCGTCGGCGAGAAGATCGCCGCCCTTGCCATGCAGCTTCGGGTCGTAGTGCGCCGCGCCGATCGAAACGGTCAGCGCGATTTCCCGTTCGCCGAAACTGATCGGGGCGGCAAGAGCGGCTCGCAGGGCGTCAATCCTCGCCGGCGCGTCCATCGACCGCGGCTCGGCGAGCACGATCGCGCCGAACGTGTCGCCGCCCAGGCGAGCCAGAGTATCGCCTGGATTGAGGTCGCGCGCCAGGCGGCGGGCCACCGCCAACAGCGCCGAGTCGCCGATCGACAGCCCATAGGAATCGTTGACCGACTGGAATTCGTCGATGTCGATGATCATCACTGTCGGCGCGGCGCCGCCGGGCTTCTGGGCCATCAGGATCGCCGCGCCCAGCCGATCGTTGAACAATTCGCGGTTGGGAAGCCCGGTCAGGTTATCGTGAACGGCGTCATGAAGCATGCGCTCTTCGGCCGACTTGAGCTCGGTCACGTCCGACAGCGAGCCGATCACCCGGACCACCTCGCCGTCGGCGCTGATCACCGGCCGCGCCTTCAGGACGTACCAGAAATAATGTCCGTCCGAGCCGCGCAGTCTCAGATCGTGATTGATCCGGCCCGAGCGCTGATGCAGGAGCCCGTCGAGCGCCAGCGTATAGCGGTCGCGATCGAGGGGATGCAGCACGTCCAGCCAGCCCGCGGCCGGCCCCTCGAGGGCGCCGCGCTTGAGCCCGAGCTGGCTTTCAATCGCCTCGCTGCCGCTGACCTCGTCGGCGAGCACGTTCCAGTCGAAGATCCCCTCGCCTGATCCGGTCATGGCGAGCGAGCGGCGCTCGGCGTCGGGGCCGCTGTCC
>JBAUXQ010000395.1:0-2878 GCA_049584355.1 Roseiarcus sp.
CAGCAGGCCGCCGTGGATGTCGAGCCGGGCGAAGCGGAAGCCCGGCGCGCCGGCCTGCCGGGCCCCGAGCACGTCGCCCTCGCCGCGCAGCCTCAAATCCTCCTCGGCAATGCGGAAACCGTCCTCGGTCTCGCGCAACGTCTCGAGCCGCGTCCGCGCCGCTTCGCCGAGCGGGCCCTTATAGACGAGCAGGCAGGACGAGCGGCCCGCGCCGCGCCCGACTCGGCCGCGTAGCTGGTGCAATTGGGCCAGCCCGAACCGTTCGGCATGCTCGACGATCATGATCGTCGCCTCGGGCACGTCGACGCCGACCTCGACGACCGTGGTGGCGACCAGAATCTTCGTCCGCCCGCACTCGAAGCGCTCCATCGCCGCATCCCGCTCGGCGGCGGTCATCTTGCCATGCACGAGGCCGACAGCGCGACCGAAGATTGCGGTGAGCGCTGCCGCGCGCTCCTCGGCCGCCGCCACGTCGAGGGTCTCGCTCTCGTCCACCAGCGGGCAAATCCAATAGGCGCGCGCCCCCGCGGCGGTCGCCTGCCCGAGGCGCCCGACGACCTCGCCGAGCCGTTCGATCGGCAGGACGCGGGTGTCGATCGGCTGACGCCCGGGCGGCTTCTGGCGCAGGGCAGAGACATCCATGTCGCCGAAATAGGCGAGCACCAGCGACCGCGGGATCGGGGTCGCGGTCATCACCAATAAGTCGACGGCCGCCCCCTTGGAGGCGAGCGCGAGCCGTTGGCGGACGCCGAATCGATGCTGCTCGTCGACCACCGCAAGCCCGAGATCGGCAAACGCGACACTCTCCTGAATGAGCGCATGGGTGCCGACGGCGATGTCGATTCCGCCTTCCGCCAGTGCGGCAAGCGTGGCCCGCCGCGCCGGCGCCCGGTCGCGGCCGGTGATGAGCTTGATGCGCAACCCGATCTGCTCGGCGAGCGGGGCCATGCGCTCGTAATGCTGGCGGGCGAGGATTTCGGTCGGCGCCATCATCGCCGCCTGCCGTCCTGCTTCGACCACGTCGGCCATCGCCATCAGCGCCACCATGGTCTTGCCCGATCCCACGTCGCCCTGCAGGAGCCGGAGCATCCGCTTTTCGGCTTTGAGATCGGCGCGGATGTCCTCGATCGCCTGCTGCTGCGCCTGGGTCAGCGCAAACGGCAGCGCGGCCTCGAGACGGCGCCCCAACGCGCCTTCGGCGCGGTGCGCGCGGCCGGGAATGACGCGCATCCGCGCCCGCACGAGGAGCAACGCGAGCTGGTTGGCGAGCAGTTCGTCATAGGCGAGGCGGGTCGCCGCCGGACCAGCCGGATCGACGTCCTCGGGCCGGAGCGGGCGGTGCATCGCGCCAAGCGCCTCGGCGAAGCCCGGCAGTCTGAGCCGGTTCATGGTCTCGTCGCCGATCCATTCGGGCAGTCGCGGCAGGCGATTGAGCGCAGCCTCGGCGGCGCGTGCGACGGTGCGCAGGTAGAGGCCCTCGGTCAGCCCGTAGACCGGCTCGACCGACGGCAGGCGGGCGAGCTCGTCGGCGTCCATCACCCGGTCGGGATGGACGATCTGCCGCCGGCCGTCCCAGAGTTCGAGCTTGCCCGAGATCCAGCGCTTGGCCCCGATCGGCAGCTTCGAGCGCACCCATTCGTGGTTGGCGAGGAAGAAGACAAGCTCGACGTCGCCGGTGTCATCCTCGACCAACACCTTGAACGGCGCCCGCGAGCGCGCGTTCGGCGGCTGACGATGCTCGGTCACAATCGCCTCGATGGTCACGATCGTGTCGGGAACGGCGTCGCGGATCTTGGGCCGCGCGCGCCGGTCGACGGTCGCCTGGGGCAGATGGAAGAGGACGTCGATGACCCGCGCCCCTTGGGGTTTATCGAGCAGGCGATCGAACAATTTGGCGTTCTTCGGCCCGATCCCCGGCAGCGAGCCGGCGGGCGCGAACAGCGGGTCAAGCAGGGACGGGCGCATCAAGCGCCTTATAGCAAAGTTGGGCGTGATGGCCTGGCGCGGCAGGTCGGCCGCTTCGTCGGTGGAGTCCGGTCAAGACAATTTGATGATGCACTGCAGCATCGAGCGCCTATATGTTCGACAACGCTGACAGCCCACGCCGGGCGATGGCGATTCGCCGTCGCGCCGTGAGGGACAACAGGGCGCGGCGATTCAATTGCAGGCGCAGGTTCATGACGGCCGTCGTTCGGTTAGCCCTTGCACGTCCTTACACCTTCGTCGTGATGGCGATCCTGGTGATGATTATCGGCGCGTTGTCGGCGATCCGGACTCCGACCGATATTTTTCCAAATATCGGCATTCCGGTCATCTCGGTCGTCTGGAGCTATACCGGCTTGTCGCCGGACGATATGTCCGGCCGAATTATCGCGCCTTATGAACGAGCGCTTTCGACCACGGTCAACGATATCGAGCACATCGAGTCGCAGTCGCTGCCCGGCGTCGGCGTGGTCAAGGTCTACTTCCAGCCGAACGTGAACATCAACGCCTCGCAGGCCCAGGTCACGTCGATCTCCCAAACGATCCTGAAACAGCTCCCCCTCGGCGCCACGCCGCCCATCATCCTGGTCTACAACGCCTCAAGCGTTCCGATCATCCAGTTGGCGTTGTCCAGCGACTCGCTCTCCCAGGTCGAGCTCTTCGATCTCGCCCAGAACTTCATCCGGCCGCAGCTCACCACCGTCGCCGGCGCCCAGATTCCGTTCCCTTACGGCGGCGCGACGCGCCAGGTGCAGATCGATCTCGATCAGAAGGCGCTGCACGCCCACAACCTCTCCGCGACCGATGTCGGCGCCGCGCTCGCTCTGCAGAACCAGATCAATCCGGTCGGCACGGAGAAAATCGGCCCCTACGAATTCACCGTCGACCTCAATGA
>JBAUXQ010000396.1:0-8675 GCA_049584355.1 Roseiarcus sp.
GCCGAGACGCTGCTGGTGCATCGCGCCGCCGCCCCGCGCCTGCTCGGGCCGCTGATCGACGCGCTGATCCACGCGGGCTGCGCGGTGCGCGGCGACAAGGCTGCGCAAGAGGCGGACGCTCGCGTGACGCGAGCGAGCGAAGAGGACTGGCGGACCGAATATCTCGACGCGATCATCGCCGTGCGCGTCGTCGATAGCCTCGAGGCGGCGATCGACCACATCGAGACCTACGGCTCGCATCACACCGACTGCATCGTCACCGAGGACAAGGCCGCCGCGGAGCGGTTCCTGAGGCAAGTCGACTCGGCGATCGTCATCCACAACGCCTCGACCCAGTTCGCCGACGGCGGCGAGTTCGGCTTTGGGGCCGAGATCGGCATCGCGACCGGGCGCATGCACGCGCGCGGGCCGGTCGGGGTCGAGCAGCTGTGCAGCTTCAAGTACCGGGTGCGCGGCGACGGGCAGGTGCGGGCGTAACGCGCCGGCCGGCTTCGGCGTTGCGCCAAAGCAGAATCGAAATTTAGCCAAACTGAGCAAAGCCAAGCCAAGGCCGAGCAAAAGAAATCCAAGGAAAAGGCTTGGATTTCCTTGGATTCTCTTGTCCGAATCGAGACTTTTCAAAGGGTTGCGCTGACCCCCCAGCCGAAATTTCTTTCTTTGCTCCCGGATGGCAAAAAAGGCGTCGCCGATCGGTGAGCGGCGCACACGCGCCCAACCCGCGGCGTCCGCGCGCGCGTCTGCGTCTGTGCTGTCGGGGGCGAGATGCATGGTGACAGCGATCATAGCGAAGATTTCGGTTTTCAGAAAGAGATTGTCGCAAAAACTGGAATTCCAGTGGGAGGCCGCCAGCATCTGCCGCCGGAAAGATGGTGGCGGCCAATTCGGTTCGGGAATACGGTGCGAGCCAGAACGGCTTGCGTCCCTCGCGGCGCCGAGCTGGCCTCGCGAGGGGAGTGGCGTGCGGCGTACGAGACTCGGCCGCGATAGGGGAGGAATTGCGATGTTCAGCATCCGCTTCGTCTTCGCTCTCGTCGCCGGCTTGCCTCTTGCGGCCTGCGTGATCGATCCTCCGAGCAGGACGAGCTCGGAATCGTCAAACCCCACAACCCTCAACGGATTCGTCGGCACGCCCGGTCAGGCGATCACGCTCCAGGCGGTCGACCAGAACACCGGGCAACTCGTGCTCCTGGGGACGGCCAACTCGGCGACCTCCGCTACCCCTTACACCGCCCCCACCGGCACGAGCTACAAGCTCTACCAATGGTCGTTTGACACTGGCGTGCTTGCGCCCAACCTGTGGTCGCCGCAGACGATCGTCCCCGATCTCGGCACGGGCCAAGGGCATCTCGAGATCTTCGCCTCGGCCGGCGGCCAAAACCTTAACACGTTCAGCCAAGCCGCGCGTGATTCCTGGCTGGCCTCCGGCAAAGACCTGGTTTTGTCCACCCCGCAATTTTCCGACGGGACGTCGACCGTGTTGTTCGATCAGGATGGAGTCGGCAGCGGTCCAGGAACCGGGTGGGTGGCCGTTGAGGGCATGATCGCGGACTCTCACTCGCCCTATTATTCTCAGGTGGCCTGGAGCGTCGGCTACTACACGGTCGAAGGCGGCAAGAAGATCTACGGGCTCATCTGCGCGCCGACGGAGGGCGGCCCGTATCCGGTCGTCATCTATAACCACGGCGGGACGGACCGAGGCGACGTCGACCTCGGCGGAATGGACCTCGGCAATGGCGGCGGCCTCACCGGGGTCGTCACCGCGGCGGGCTGGACCACTCAGCCGTTTGTCATAACTCCGCTTGCGCCTCCGCCCGACCACATCGCCATCTTCCCCGACAGCCTCGGACAATGCGTGGACTGGGCCAAGCGCGGCTGGATTTTCGCCACCTCGTCGTATCGCGGCGAGCAAGTGCACATCAGCTCGGCGGACTCGGCCCTTCCGGGCTCGTCCGTCTGGACCTCGGACGGCGTCCCGGAGCTATGCGGGGGCGAGGTGACCGACGTTTTGGCGCTCGCCAATCTTCTCGCCAATAACCCGGGCTCCATCTTGCTCGGCGATACGAGCGAGAAGGTGAAGATCAACGCGAACGGCAAGATGCTCATGTACGGCTATTCGCATGGGGGCTGCATCACCTACCGCGCAGTCGAACAGGGCGCGCCGGTCCAGGCCTTCTCGGTCATCGAAGGGTTCACCGATTTCCGCCTGACCTACATGAACGTATGGAACAACGGCACGCCGGCGCATTCGGAAAATGTCGCAGCCTTTGGCTCGGGAGCCGGCAATCCGACCGCGGGCGATTTTAGCAACGGCTTCTACTATCCCGACGCCAATGGCGTGATGGGCTACAACTGGCGGTCGGCCCATTATTTTGCTTCGCGCGGGGATTTGAGCGTCCGGAAGTTCAAAACGATGCCGATCCTGATCTTTCATGGAGACGTCGACACGACGGTCGCCAACGGCGTGACCGAACTCAACCCGGTCTTCCTCGATGAACCGGCCGAACTCGCCGCCGATATCGGGGCGACGAACATCTTTGTCGGCCCCGGCGGCTCCGTCGCGCCGCCGACCATCGAACCGTGCATTGCCGGCCCGGTCGGCGCGCCCTTCCCCGATGCGAACAATCCGCCCGCAACCGTCAGCTGTCCGATAGCCTTCACGCCGATGAATACCGGGGATCCCTGCCTGAGCGGCTCGCCGACCGGGCTTTTCAGCAAGAATTGCCTAGTCTTGCCGCTGCCGCTCACGCCTGCGCCGGGCCAGTCCCAACAGCACCATTACTTCGTCGTCTATCACAATATGAACCACGTCAACGGCGGTCCGGCGATCAAGGAAACATTCAACCGCTTCGCCGAATTGGGCTTCGACCGGCAACCCGGCTGCGACGGGCTGGAAGTCGATTGCGTCTCGGATTGAGGCGGCTCCCGGCGTGCGTTGAAGAGACCCCGGTCAGATCCTTGTCTTGACCGCCGCGGTGGCCGGATCTCCGGTATTCGGAGTTCCCGCCGGTTCAATCAGCAGGAGGTGGACCTCTTCGGCCGCTACGGGGCAGTGTTCGACGCCTTTCGGGACGACGTAGAGGTCGCCCGGTCCCAGCAACACGTCGCCGTCCCTCAGCCTGAGCGTGAGATTTCCCTTCACGACATAAAATAAGTCGTCGGTATCGGCATGGGAATGCCAGACAAATTCGCCTTTGATCTTGACCACCATGACATCGTGGCCATTGAACGACGCGACGATCTTTGGCGACCAGTGTTCGGAGACCAAGTCTAGTTTGCTCGCTATATTGATTGTCGTCACGCCCAACTCCATTATGCCGCGGTGAACATCCAAGATAGAGACCTTCGGACGGTCCTACGCGTCATGGCAGGGCCTGTCCCGGCCATCCACCCGGTTCGGCGCATCGAAAGCAGGAAACGGAGCAACTGTGGAACAGCCCGTTACGCCGATGTGAGACTAATCTTTGTGGCGTCGCGGCGTGGATGGCCCGGACAAGCCCGGCCATGACGGTAAAAAACCCCAAGAGCCATGAGGGCCAAAATTTTTGGCGGCGCCCCTTGCGCGCCTCCTCAAAAGATATATCGTCGTGTGCGACATATCGTGATATGTCTTAGGAACGAAAGGAGTAAAACAATGTTCCATCGTCATTTTGACGATTATGTGCGCCACGGCCATGGGCCCGGCGGCTTCGGGCGCGGGCCGTTTGGCGGCTGGCGCGGCCGCCATGGCGGCGGATTCGAGCGCCGCGAGGGCCGGATGTTCGACGGCGGCGAGTTGAGGCTCGTCATTCTGGCGCTAGTGGCCGAGAAGCCCCGCTACGGCTACGAGGTCATCAAGGAGCTCGGCGAGCGGGTCGGGGGCGAATATTCGCCGAGCCCGGGCGTCGTCTATCCGACGCTGACCATGCTCGAGGAGATGGGCTACGCGAGCGCGAGCCAGGACCCGCAGGGGCGCAAGCTCTATACGTTGACGGGGGAGGGCGAGAAGGTCCTCGCCGACAACAAGGCCCAGATCGACGCCATTTTCGCCCGCTTCGGCGACAGCGACGAGGGGCGGTTTGCGGGCTTCGTCTCGGTCAAGCGGGCGATGCTCAACCTGCGCGCCACGCTTCGCCTGCGCCTGCGCGGCCGGGCCGCGACGCCGCAGCAGATCCAGGCGATCGTCGACGCGCTCGACGCCGCGTCGAAGGCGATCGAGCGGGTGTGAAGCAGCGCCGAAAGCGGCTTTGAAGCCGAGTTCCGTTGCCTCCCGCTACCCAAGAATGCGGGAGCAGCGGAATCTCGGCCGAGCGGTACGGAGAGTTACCCGGCCGACCGCCAGTGATCGAGCTTCGTCTTGTTGTTCTCGTGCCGGACGCGGGCGACGAGGGGATGGTGGCCCTCCTTTTTCGCCCAATCGATGGCTTCCTTCTGGGTCTTGAAGGTCTTGAGAACGTGGTCCTTGTGATCCTCGATCACATAGTCCTCGATCGGCGTTCCTTCGTGGCGCCCCTTGGGGCGCGGCTCGATATAGACGTTGCCCATCCTGTTCCCTCCTGGCCTATCTGTCGGCGGGTGAGAATTGCACAAAGCCACGCAGTGCGCCAGACGAGCGGCGGCGACCTGCTCAGACGTAGCGGATGGTCGTGAACATGCCGGCGTCGAGATGATAGAGCAGGTGGCAGTGCAGCGCCCAATAGCCTGGATTGTTGGCGTCGAAGGCCACGGTCACGCGGCGATTCGGGGGGACCAGGATGGTGTCGCGCACCGCGCCGGAGAAGCGATAGCCGTCGATGTCGACCACCTGAAACTCGTGCCCGTGCAGATGCATCGGATGGGACATCGGCGTCTGGTTGACGAACACGAGCTCGACCCGCTCGCCCTTCGCGACGGCCAGGGGCGGAACGTCCTTGTTCCAGACGACGTTGTTGATCGACCATATATATCCGGCCATCTCCCCGGTCAGGTTGAGCGTGTGGACACGGTCAGCCTTCCGCTGCGCAAGCGGCTTTGTAGCGCGCAGACTCCGCTCGAGATCGAGCGTCAGCGCCGGCGAAGCGGCCGCCGCCAGGTCGGGAACACGGGCGACCGTCCCCTTGCCGGCGACGAGCACGACTCCGGTTTGCCTGCGCTCGCCTTCGAGCTGAGCAAGCACCGGATAGGCGCCGGGGCCGGGCGGGATTGAAACGCGAATGTCGAGGCGTTGGGCGGTGGCGACCGGGAAGCTGCGCCCGCGGATCGGCGTAACCTCGAAACCGTCGACCGCGATCAGTTCGCCGTCGAGCGCGCCAAGTCCGATGTGGAAGGCGCTCATCGACGAACCGTTGATGATGCGCAACAAGGCGCGCCCGCCCGGCTCGACCTTGACGATATCGGGGTCGGCGAGGGTTCGAAGATTGGCCAGGAAGGCGTCGTATTTGACGTCGTTGAGGTCGGGAGCTGGAGCGGCGGCGGCGCTCCCGCCCATCTTCATGCCCCCCATCGCCGTCTTCGGCGCCGGGGCCGTCCCCATCTTCATGCCCGCTCCGCCCATCTTCTGCGACGACTCCGCGCCGGCCGCGGCCATCGCGGCCATGCCGCCCATCGACCCGCTTTTCTGCAAATCCTCGAAGATCTTCTCGGGCGGGGTGAAGCTGAAATCCGCCAGCAGCACGACGACTTCCTGCTGGTCGGGGCGGTCGCGCTGATCGCGGATGATGAGCGGCGCGGTCAAGAGCAGTTGCTCCTGCAGGCCCTCATGCGAATGCATCCAGAACGTGCCGCCGAAAGTCAGCGGGAAATCGTAGTCGGCGCTTCCACCCGGCGGAATGGGCGGTCCGGAAATGCCCGGCACGCCATCCTGCCGCCAGGGCGGCGTCAGCCCGTGCCAATGGATGAGACTCGGTTTGTCGAGGCCGTTCTCGACCCGGACGCGGAAGGGCTTGCCGACGTCGGTGAAAAGCCCGAACACGCCGTCCGGCTGACTGATGCCGTAGACGGAGGCCGACTTGCCGTTCACCACGATCTCGCGCGGTGCGATCTTGAGGACCGTCGGCGGCGAGGTCTGGGCCCGTGCGACAAGCGGAGAGGCGGCGAGCGCGGCGGCGCCTCCCGCGAGGACAGCACGGCGCGACAGCATGGGAAGCCTCCTCAGATGGATCGCGTGAACACTCGCCGCTCTGGAGCGGTTGCGCAATGAGGCCACTTTCACCTCGTAATCACATCAAGGTGACAGTAACTGGTTCGCCGGCGCCGTCGGCCGCGGGGGAGCGACGGGCGCGGGGGGAAGCAAAGAATCGGGCTATTCGCCGGAACCGCCGCCCCCTGCCGGCGATTGACTTCATGCCGTTTCTCACCCATCTCTAACGGTCCGCAGAGCCCAGGCTCTGAACGGGGGGTTTGCGTGCGTCTTAACCGGGCGGCGCGAATATAACGCCAGCAACAGGAGAGTGGCCATTCGTCGACCTATGAAGGCAACCGCGCAGCCGGAAAAGGACGGACCGCGCACCAATCGCGACATTCGCGCCATCCAGGTTCAACTTATTGACGCCGACGGGCACAATCGGGGCGTCGTCAATCTCACCGACGCCCAGCAGCTCGCCGACGACGCCGCGCTCGATCTGGTCGAAATCGTCCCCAACGCGACCCCGCCGGTCTGCAAGATCCTCGATTTCGGCAAATACCGCTTTCTCGAGCAGAAGAAGTCCGCCGAGGCGCGCAAGCGGCAGAAAGTGGTCGAGGTCAAGGAGATCAAGCTCAGGCCGGGGATCGACGACCACGACTACGAAGTCAAGATGCGCTCAGTGCGCCGGTTCTTCGACGAGGGCGACAAGGTCAAGGTCACGCTGCGCTTTCGCGGCCGCGAGATGGCCCACCAGGATATCGGTTTCAAGCTCCTGCAGCGGGTGAGGACCGAGACGGCGCCGATCGCCAAGGTTGAGGCCGAGCCGTTGATGGAAGGCCGCCAGATGACCATGGTGCTGGCGCCGAAATAGGGAATGTCATTGAGGGTCACGGGGAGTTGAAGCCGCCGCCCCCACCGGGGGGTGGCGCCGGCCCGGCCGCTGGTGTACTGACATGTTAGTCCCTCGCCAGAGGGACTGTTTTTTTTGCGAGGGCCCTGGAGGGCCGGGGGACAATGACGACGATCTATGCTGAGAGCGCGGATACGGGGCGCAAGCGCGTCGAGACCGCGACCGTCGGCGTGCTGATCGCGCTCAGCGCCTCGCATATGCTCAACGACGTGATGCAGTCGCTCGCGCCGGCGCTTTATCCGGTATTCCGGCAGGAGTTCGCGCTGAGCTTCTTCCAGGTCGGGCTCATCACCTTCGTCTTCCAGCTGACCGCCTCTTTCCTTCAGCCGGTGATCGGCCTCAGCCTCGACAAGCGGCCGCAGAACTGGATCCTGCCGGTCGGCATGGCGTTCACCCTGGTGGGCCTGGTGCTCCTGGCCTTCGCCAGTTCGTACCTTCTGATCCTGCTGTCGGTGGCGGTTGTTGGGATCGGCAGCGCGGTGTTCCACCCTGAGGCCTCACGCGTCGCCCGCGCCGCCTCGGGCGGCCGGCACGGTTTCGCGCAGAGCCTGTTTCAGGTCGGCGGGAACTTCGGACAATCGCTGGGGCCGCTGCTCGCCGCTTTCATCGTCGTGCCCTTCGGCCAGCACTCGGTGCTGGTCTTCACGCTGCTCGCGCTGGCGGCGGTGATCATTCTGACGGGCGTCAGCCGCTGGTATGCGGCGGTTCGCGCCCGTCCGCGCGTGGCGACCGTGGCGGCGGGTCCGGCGCACCCGCGCAAGATCGTGGTCCGCACCCTGTTCGTGCTGGTGGTGATGCTGTTCTCGAAGGTGCTCTACCTCGCGAGCCTCAACAGCTACTACACCTTCTACCTGATCCAGACCTTTGGCGTGCAGATCCAGACCGCGCAGGTGCTGTTGTTCGTGTTCCTTGCCTCGGTCGCCGGGGGCACTTTCCTCGGTGGACCGCTGGTCGACCGTTTTGGCGCGAAGTTCGTGATCTGGGGCTCGATCCTTGGTGTCCTGCCCTTCACGCTGCTCTTGCCGCATCTCGGGCTCACGGGCACGGTGATCAATTCGATCGCGATCGGCCTCATCATCTCCTCGGCCTTCTCGGCGATGGTCGTCTACGCGCAGGAGCTGACGCCGGGCAACGTCGGGGCGGTGGCGGGATTGTTCTTCGGCCTGTCGTTCGGCCTGGGTGGCGTCGGCGCGGCCCTGCTCGGCATGCTGGCCGACTGGACGAGCCTCAACTTCGTCTATCACGTCTGCGCCTTCCTGCCGGCGGTCGGCCTGCTCGGCGGCTTCCTGCCGACCGAGCCGGGCAGGGCGGGGGCGGCGAAGAGCGCCGCATCGTCGTCTTGAGGAGCGCCCAAAGCGCGTCTCGAAGGACATTCCAGCGCGCAGCGCCCGTCCTGCGTCCTCCGAGGCCGCTTCGGATCGGCAGGCGCCCGCGCCGGCCGCGCCCGCATTAACAACCTTTCATGTTCGGGCCATCGCCCGTTTAGACGCCTCGGCGCATTGTCCGCTTCGAGGCTGGCGGTTCGCGCTCAGCGCGCCATGCCATTGGACCAGCGGGAGCTCCTATGACTTTTGATCGTCCTTCATATTCTCTCCGCGCGGCGCTTCTCGGCGCCGTCGCGCTGGCCGCCCTCGGCGGCGTCGCGTTCGAGACCTCAGCCGTTCCGGTCTCCGCGGCCGCCGCAAC
>JBAUXQ010000397.1:0-1988 GCA_049584355.1 Roseiarcus sp.
CACTTTCTTTGGCAAGTCATGCGCGTGGCTGCGCGCAACCGGACCCATGGCGCGTCCGCCGCCGCGAAATTGCGGCACCCGGGCCGACCCGTGGCGAGCGCCGCCGGTGCCCTTCTGCTTGTACATCTTCTTGCCGGTGCGGTGGATGTCGGCGCGCCCCAGCGTCTGATGCGTGCCGCGCTGGCGCTTGGCGAGCTGCCAGCGCACCATGCGGGCGATCAGATCGGCGCGCGGCTCGAGTCCGAACACGGCGTCGCTCAGTTCGAGCGAGCCGGCGGCCGAGCCGTCGATTGACGTGATGTCGAATTTCATCGCCGTCACTCTCCCTTCGCCGCTTCGGCCGGCGCGGCGGCCGCCTCGGGGTGAACGCGGAACTTGCCGGGCGCCGGCGCGTCCTTCGGCAGCGGCTTCTTCACCGCGTCGCGCACCGCGATCCACCCTCCGGCGCTGCCCGGCACGGCGCCTTCGACCAAAATAAGCCCGCGCTCAACGTCGGTCTGCACGACCCGAAGGTTCTGCGTCGTCACCTTGTCGACCCCCATATGGCCGGCCATCTTCTTGTTCTTCCAGGTCTTGCCCGGGTCCTGACGGCCGCCGGTCGAGCCGATCGAACGGTGCGAGATCGACACGCCGTGGGTTGCGCGCAAACCGCCGAAGTTCCACCGTTTCATGCCGCCGGCGAAGCCCTTGCCGATCGTCACGCCGGTCACGTCCACATACTGACCGACGACGAAATGATCGGCGGTGATCTCCGCTCCGACCGGGATCATCTTGTCCTCGGCGACGCGGAACTCGGCGAGTCGCATCTTCGGCTCGACATGGGCGACGGCGAACCGGCCGCGCTCCGCCTTCGACACGTTCTTGACCTTGGCCTTGCCGACGCCAAGCTGGAGCGCGGTATAGCCGTTCTTTTCCTGCGTGAGATGGGCGACCACCTGGCAGCCCTCGACCTGCAGGACCGTGACCGGCACGTGGTCGCCCGCGTCGGTGAAGACGCGGGACATGCCCAGCTTCTTTGCGATGATGCCTGAACGCATTGGCGTTTATCCTTCGAGAGCGCCTTTGAGGTGAACCGTTCGCCGACGCTCGTCAGATCCCTCTCAAAGCTTGATTTCGACGTCGACGCCGGCGGCCAGATCGAGCTTCATCAGCGCGTCGACCGTCTGCGGCGTCGGGTCGACGATGTCGAGCACGCGCTTATGGGTGCGAATCTCGAACTGCTCGCGCGACTTCTTGTCGACATGCGGCGACCGGTTGACGGTGAACTTCTCGATCCGGGTCGGCAAGGGAATCGGTCCGCGAACCCTGGCGCCGGTGCGCTTGGCCGTGGACACGATCTCCTTCGTCGAAGCGTCGAGCACGCGGTGATCGAACGCTTTCAGACGGATGCGGATGTTTTGCGTGTTCATGTGTCAAATCCTTGCCGGCCCGGACGGGACAAGTCGCCCCGCCCGCTCTCCGCAACGCCTCACTCGGTGATCGAAACGACGACGCCCGAGCCGACCGTGCGGCCGCCCTCGCGGATGGCGAAGCGCAGTTTCTCCTCCATCGCGATCGGGACGATCAGCGCGACGTCGATCGTCACGTTGTCGCCCGGCATCACCATTTCGGTGCCCTGCGGCAATTGCACGATCCCAGTCACGTCGGTGGTGCGGAAGTAGAACTGCGGACGATAGTTGGTGAAGAACGGCGTGTGGCGGCCGCCTTCCTCCTTGGTGAGGATATAAGCCTCGGCTTTGAACTTGGTGTGCGGCTTGACCGAACCCGGCTTGCACAGCACTTGGCCGCGCTCGACCTCCTCGCGCTTGGTGCCGCGCAGCAGGCAGCCAACGTTGTCGCCGGCCTCGCCCTGATCGAGCAGCTTGCGGAACATTTCGACGCCGGTGACCGTGGTCTTGGCGGTCGGGCGCAGGCCGACGATCTCGACCTCCTCGCCGACCTTGATGATGCCGCGCTCGATGCGGCCGGTGACGACCGTGCCGCGGCCC
>JBAUXQ010000398.1:0-3880 GCA_049584355.1 Roseiarcus sp.
TGGCCGAGATGAGTTCGTAAGTTTTGAGCGATCTGGGCGGGCCCAGGCGTCATGGCCGGGAAAAGCCGGCCCTGGCGGCAAAGGGCGAACTTCAGTTGGCCGAGAACCGATCGCCAGATATGTCCCGAACATGGCTCTAGCGTCAGCCTACTGGGCGCCGCCGGGCAGCGCGCACATGTCCGAACGGTTGAGGAAGCGCCGTTCGCGCCCGTTGTCGAGCGAGAACATCCGGCCGCGCCCGGCACGACGTCGATCAGGATGTAGCTGTGTTTCCACGCCTCATATTGCGATCCGCTGATGTAAAATTGGGCGCCGCCGATCTCGCCCCGCGGATAGCACATAGGCGAGGAGTCCGGCGATCAACCGCTTACGCGTCCATTAACCCGGCGGGCGTTAGCTTGGGCGGTACACGAAGTCGGCGAGACGACAGGACATGGTCCCCTTCATCGGCCGGGCCGCGATGACGCTCAGCGACTGCGCCCAGGGTCTTTTCCACGACGCGCGCTATCAAGGGCTGTACGGCGGACGCGGCACGCGGGAGGTTAGACGGCTTAAGGGCCTTGGCGAGAAGGACAATCTGTTCGATTTTGCCGGAGCATTGGAGCTTTCAGCGCATGAATTCCAAATGAACTTGGCGGCCAACGTGTTGGGGAAAGATAATATAAAAGGAGAACAACAGGCTATCACTAGGAACCGCAGGGTCGGTGAGCACGTCCGGACGACAATTAAGAACAGTGGAGGAACGCTGCCAGAAATCCTGAAACTAGAAGAGCCGATCAAGAATGTGAGGAAGCGACTCGGCGCGACAAAGGCGCTTCCTAAGAGTCCGTTTGAAAAGTGGTTGAATGGGGTTTGCGGCCGTGATTCAAGCTAGGGATGTGGACCCCAGCGACGCGCGGCCGAATGGCCAAGATCGAGAAGAAGACCAAGCGGTATCCGAGTGACTTGACCGATGAGGAATGGGCGCGGATTGAGCCCTTGCTTCCTCGTGCATCGAAGGCTGGGCGGCCTATCGAGGTCGATTTGCGGGAGGTGTTGAACGCGATCCGCTACATGGCCCGTTCGGGCGGGGGATGGCGGATGCTGCCGAATGATTTCCCGCCTTGGCAGACGGTCTATTGGTGGTTTCGCCGATTTATCCGTCGGTTCATGTTTCAGACGATCCACGATGTCGCGCTGATGCTCGACCGAGAGCGCGTGGGACGCGAAGCGAGCCCAACCGGCGGCGTCGTCGACAGCCAATCGGTCAAAGCTCCGGAAGCTAAAACAAGGGGATACGACGCGGGCAAGAAGATCGTGGGTCGCAAGCGCCACATCGCGGTCGACACCGACGGCCGTCTTCTGATGGTCAATCTGACGCCCGCCGACATCTCCGACAGCGCCGGGGCTCAGATGATCCTGGACGGTGTGCGCAAGCGCTGGCCGTGGCTGAAGCATCTGTTCGCCGATGGGGCCTATGATCGCACCCAACTCATGGACAAAGCCGCCTTCCGGGATTTCACCATCCAGATCATCAAGCGATCCGACGCCGCCGTGGGCTTCGAAGTCATCCCGCGTCGATGGGTCGTCGAGCGCACGTTCGCCTGGATGACTCGCTGGCGCCGCCTCGTGCGCGACTACGAAGAGCGCATCGACTGTTCCGAAGCCATGATCCACGTCGCTCTTGGAAGCGTCCTGCTCAGGCGAATAGCTCACGAATAGGCGTTTTCAAACGGACTCTGATGTCATCAAGATGGCCAGAAATATTATCCAGGGGACTTCGCCAACGAAGCATGCCATGGATTTCCCAATCGGTATGCTTAAGAAGGTAATCCAGGAGATGCGAGCCGACCATTCCTGTTATGCCCGTGATCAAGGCGCGCTTAGCCATTTTATCTCCCGTTCCGACGAAGGCGATCGTGGGCGAACTACGAAAAATATTCTCAATATTATCTGCTGATAATCCCCGCGCCGTGATCCTCCAAAGAAATCTTGACAAAGCTTTTTTGCCCGAACGTCTCGATCATCTTTGCCTGAACGTGATCAGGCGCCATGAAGAGCAAGAAACCGCCGCCGCCCGCGCCGCAGAGTTTGCCGCCATAAGCGCCGAGACGCATCGCTTCGTCGTAAGTCGCGTCAATCTGCGGCAGCGTCACATCAGTCGAGAGTCTCCGCTTTGTCTCCCAACCTTCGCTGACAAGCTTCCCAAGATCGCGAAGCATGGTTTCTGGGTCCCGTCCTTCCAGCAGCGCAAGTCCTTCGCGACAAAGCTTGACCAGATGAGAAAGATCCTTGTGATTTTTCTCTGCCTTGGTATTTCTCAACTGCTCCTGGACGGCGATCGAGGCATGGCGCTGAATGCCGGTGTAGATGAGGCAGAGGGATCGATCGAGCGCGTTGCGGCACTCCGTCGCCATCTGCGCGGGCCGGATCGTCAAATCATCCTTATGAAATTGATACAGGTTGAGGCCGCCGAAGGCAGCGTGGATCTGATCTTGAATGCCCACGTTTTCCTTCAGAAGATCTCTTTCCGTACGGACCGCGCGTTTAAAGAGATCGAATTTCGTGATTGAACGACCGCTCAGATATTCCATGAGGGCTACGAAGCCAACGGTGAAGGATGACGAACTCCCCAATCCCGAATTTCCCGGCAAGTCGGAAATAATGGCGACGTTCAGGGGCTTGTCATAACCCATGTCTAGCAGGGTGGCGCGAATCACATTGTGCTTTATATCTTCTACTCGATCGGCGACCTCTACGATCCGGTAGGTTATACGATATCTGTTTTCGGCAAAGTCCGCCATCGGCAGCGCGATCGTATAGATGTACTTGTCGATGGAGGCCCCGAGCACGGCGCCAGGATGGTGATTGAAATACGTTGGGTAGTCGCTTCCGCCCCCGAAAAAACTGATCCGGAGCGGGGATCGGGAAATATTGATCACTGAAGCCGTTCCCCAATTGAAGCCAAAGACCGGAGTCCGAAGCGCCTTTGCAATTCCCTCCTGAAATTTCGGCCGTGTCGACCCTCGCAACGCCTTATACACGACGAACTGGTTCGATCCCGCGAGTTGCAAACGGCAACTGGAGATCGCAACCGCCTCATTTCACAACACGACTTAGATTATTGTCCGATGGTCATAACATGGCGAAACCGAAGGGTCCAGCCGCCACAATCGCGGGACTGCGAAAGGTCTCGATGAACGCCAAGTCAAATTGGCGATTGCCTGAAGGTCTGCGAAGCGAGATTCGCTGTTCTCACTGATCTGGCAAGCGCAGTACGGCCTGATGTGTGATCAGGAAATGATGCGATTTCGCGTTCCGCTGAGGCGATTCGAGGCCAGCGCATGCGATGACTGAGCGATCGGATCAGCCAAATCGCTCGGTTCCCCTAATTCCTGCGGCAAATCTTGCGGCAGGGCGGCGCGGGTGACAACGCGGCCGAGCCGGGGCTCGCTCTGCATCGAGCGAAGGTCAATTGCCGCGCCGTTGGCGAGGTGATCGAAAACCTGGCTCTCCCCGCCGTCGCCAGGAATGATGTTCGCGTACGAACTCGCCGGCCGCGTCCACGGCGCGCTGGTTATTCGGGTTGCTTCGATCCTCGTCGAGACGTTGGGCCAGATCCGAACCGTCCGGCGACACCTGACAGAACGCGTCGGTCGGCAGGATGGCCTCGTATTCGCCGCTCCGCGGCAAGACGCCGAGCAGGCGCGTCCCTGCCGCCAACCCAGGCGAGCGGAGGAGGAGAGATCGTCTGAACGGGTTGCTGGGCCAGCCAAAGCAAGCCGAGTTTCATAGCGCCCCCGCGAGCCACCGCTCGTCAACGTTACCGCCCGATTAGCAGAAGGCCGCAACGTCCGGACGCGCTCACCGGCCAAGTTTGCCCGCGCCCAGCGACTTTGGC
>JBAUXQ010000399.1:0-6589 GCA_049584355.1 Roseiarcus sp.
CGCCCGCCCTTGTGCGCGGCGGGATGGCCCGTCGACTTGCCGCGGCCCGATCCGCCGGCGCGTTTTCCGCCGCCATCGTCTTTGTTGACGGTCGCCCAGGCGCGGCGTTCTGCCTCTTTCTCCGGAACGCCGCGGCTCTCGTAGCTCTGCTCGATATGCTCCGCCTTCCGCTCTTGCTTGTCGGTGTATTTCGACTTGTCGCCGCGTGGCATGGGCTTCCTCCTGCGCTGCGCGATAGAATGCTCGGCCACAAACCCCTGACTGCGGGCGAAGGTTCCACCCAGCCGTCGACTTACTGCCGGCTGATGGCGACAAGCCAAAGCAGAACGATCGCGACGCTGATGAGGGATGCGGCGATCGCACGTATGATCTCAAATTGCAGGAATTCGGCAGCGGTCATGGCGAATCCATCCGGGAAAACGGCGGGATCAATCGTGGCGGATAACTCCGCGGGCCTGCGCTGCGTTCCCAAGCAACGTGGTTGCGATCGGCGCTGCCCGGCGGCCTGTGGAACAAGTGCGCTCGGCGGGTGTTGGGTCTAGGCAGGGGTCTCCGCGGACGGGCGGATGATCGTCTCCCGCCCAACTCCGCCGAAAGCAGGGTCATGGATCAGTCGACGTACGATCGCGATCAATTGAGCGGCGTCAGAGTGCTCGTCGTTGAAGACGATGCGCTGCTGGCCATGGATCTGGAGGCGACTCTGGTCGAGGCCGGCGCTGTGGTGGTCGGGCTCTGCCAGACCCTGGACCAGGCGATGCTGCGGGCGGACGCCGCCGATTTCGCCGTGGCGGTTCTCGATTTCGGTCTCGGGTCCGAAACGGTGTCGCCGGTCGCGCGCCGGCTGGTCAACCGAGGCATCCCGTTCATTCTCCATACTGGAAAGTCGCGCCACGAGCCAAGCCTGGCGGAATGGAGGGATTGCTCGATCGTCGCAAAGCCCGCCTCGCCGCGCGCGCTGGTGTCCGCCGTAAGAACTGCTCTGTCGCGTTGATCGCCGCGCTGGAACGTCGCCTCCGCGGGCAGCAGCGTCGCTATCCGGCGCGCCGGACCCTGGACTCGACCGGCGCGTCGGCTGTTTCGTCAAGGCCCAACAGCTCAACCAGCCTCGAGCGCGCGCGGCTAAGCCGGCTCTTGATCGTGCCGATCTCCACGCCGCAGATCGCCGCTGCTTCCTCGTAAGACAGGCCGCTCGCGCCGATCAGCGTCAGCACTTCGCGCTGCTCCGCCGGGAGCTTCGTCATAGCTTTGCGGAAATCCTCGAGATCGAGATGGCTCTCCTGGTCGCCGGGGACAGTGAGGCGGCGCGCATAAACGCCATCGCTGTCCTGGACTTCACGGGACCGTTTCCGATAATTGGAATAGTAGATATTGCGCAGGATGGTGAATAGCCACGCCCTCAGGCTGGTTCCGGGCTGAAACCGCTCCGATTTGCTCCACGCACGCAGCAGCGCCTCCTGCACCAGATCGTCGGCCATTGAAACGGAGCCGGAGAGAGAAATTGCGAACGCGCGCAGATTCTTGATCTCCGCCAGAAGCTCGTCTTTGAAGCTAGTCGATGGCATCGCGGCTCCCTCTCAGCTCGGGAACCCGATCTACGACCTCGAAACGAGCCAGCAACTCCACGAATCTCTCCGGGAGCGGCGCATGAACGAGATCGGTGTAGTGAGCCTTGAGCGCCCGTCCGATGGCCTCCACGGCCTTCGGATCGTGCGCCGCAACATCTGGCGCCTTGGTTTTACTTGTGCGGGCCACGGTCATCGACGATACCCCTGCGGGCGAAACGCGCCGCACGCCGTTTGGTTCCGCCCTCAGCAAATATTCTTATTCTTACCAAGGCCGAAATTCGAGGGTCGCCGACGGCGCGCGGAAACCGCGCCGATCCGTTCTAGGGTATGCCGCGTCCGGTGATCCCAAGCACGCCCGAAATGAGGAACGCGACCAGGGCGACGACGAATATGATCTTTGCCGCGGCGAAAGCGGTTCCGGCGACGACGCCGAAGCCGAGCAAGCCCGCGATCAGGGCAATGACAAGAAAGGTAATCGCCCAGCCAAACATGATGTCCTCCTGATGCTGCGCGGGTTGCTGTGCCGACGTAAACGCGGAAGCTCTGGGCAGGTTCCAATGGGGGCCAAGAATCGAGACGGCCTCCGGGGGCCGTGCCTCAGCGGGCAGCAACACCGGGAACGATAGCACGTGTCGAAGCGTTCACCGGCATCGCAACGCGATCAAAGGAGGACGACATGGCCAGAGACGCCCACACCAAAGCAGCCCAGCACCACGAGAGCGCCGCGAAGAGCCACAAGACGGCTGCTGAGCACCATGGCAAGGGCGAGCACGCCAAGGGTCGTGAGGAATCGGCGAAGGCCTACGGCCACTCGAAAACAGCCCACGAGCATTCCGAAATGGCGCACAGCGAGAGCCAAACGCAGAAGTAATGCGCTGCCGGCGGGTCGCGACGCGGCCTCGCCGGACGCGCGCGAATCCCTCCGTAGCGAGCGCCGGATGACGGACAGTCCCTACTCCGGGCCCAATGTTCCGGACCACGTCGACGAGGCGGTGCGTTCGGTTACGCAGCTGCATTCGGATCACCACGGCAGGACCACGGCGCCACAGCGCGCGGTGAACCGCATCACGGCCTTCATGGCCAGGCCTTTCTTTATCGCGCTTGTGGGGCTCGGCGTCGTTGGGTGGATCGGGGCAAACCTGATCGCCAGCGCGCTTGGCCTGCAAGCGATCGACGGGCCAGCCTTCGTATGGCTGCAAGGGGCGGCAAACCTGTTCTCTTTGTTTGTCGTCATGCTCGTTCTCGTCGCCCAAAAGCATGAGGATGAACTCAATGCCCATCGCGATACCCTCACGCTCGAGCTCGCGATCCTGAGCGAGCACAAGATCGCCAAGGTCATCCAGCTTCTGGAAGAATTGCGCCGCGACAGCCCTTACGTCCAGGACCGCGTGGATCGCCAGGCGGACCAAATGGCTGAGCCCGCGGACGCCGGCTCGGTTCTGGCGGCTACACGCGCAAGCGATGGCGCGTGAGCGACCTCCGAGCCGAGCGTCGAGACCACGGAACAAATGCCTGAATTGAGCCGTTTGGCAGTTTCTGCCGTTTGGCGCGCCGGCTCGCGCCTGGGGATATTCGATATGCGGATTCGGTACGGATTCGATATTGCGCTCGAGCTTCCACAGCCGGCGGCGATTCTCGCCATGATGGATGTCCACTCCGATTGTCGCCATTGCATCGCCGAGGAGACAGAGCTCGAACTGTCGCCAGCGATCGCGGTCGATCGCTTTGTCGATAGCCGGGGAAACATTGTGAGACGCTTGTCTGCGCCCGCGGGATCCGTGTCGTTGCGTCTTGGCGGCGTCTTTCGCAGCGACGGTCGGGAGGATGAAGCCGACTTGACCGCCAAACTCGTCGCGCCGTCTGATTTGCCGCCGGAGACGCTTCCGTTCCTTCGGGCAAGCCGATATTGCGAGACCGACCTTCTCTCCGATTTCGCGTGGGCGAACTTCGGCGCCATCAGCGGGGGATGGGCGCGCGTCCAGGCCATTTGCGATTTTGTTCATCAGCGCCTCAGATTCAGCTATCCCGAGGCGCGCCCGACGCGAACCGCGAGCGAGGCTTTGGCGGAGGGCGTCGGCGTGTGCCGCGATTTCACGCATCTGGCGATCGCCTTGTGCCGCTGCCTCAATATTCCGGCGCGCTACTGCAACGGCTATCTCGGCGACATCGGCGTTCCGCCCGATCCCGCGCCGATGGATTTCAACGCCTGGTTCGAAGCCTTTCTCGGCGATCGATGGTTGACCTTCGACCCGCGCCACAATCGGCCGCGGATCGGCCGCATTCTGATCTCGCGGGGGCGCGACGCCGCGGATGTCGCGATGATCACGAGCTTCGGCGCGCATGCGCTGACGCGTTTCGCCGTGGTCACTGAAGAGATCAAAGAGCCAGCAGTCGCGGCCGCTTGAGATGCGCGGCTGAAGCGGCGGCGCGCTTGCCTCGGCGCCGCCGTACACGTTGGGCTCCCTTGAACGGTATTCGGGGCTTCTTCCAGAGTATGCGGCCGCAATTGGAACTTTCCAGGCGCGTTGGCGTTTCGAGCAAACATGAGCCCTTTCGAGGGAACAGTTGAGCCCAAAGGAGACCAGTCATGCGCAAGTTTCTACTCGCAGCAGTAGCGGTCAGCGCCGTCGCAGGCGCGAGCGCGGTGGCGCAGACCGCGGCCACTACGGATAAGATGAATTCCTCGACCACCCAAAACGGCGCCGCGATGCGAGCGAATCCGAACGATGCGACCCCTACCAAGGTCGTCACCCAGGAAGTGCCGAAGAATGGGCCGAGTTTCGTCACGGTGCAGAACACGGACATGCTGAGCTCTAACGTCGTTGGGCTCGACATCTATAACCAGCAGAACAACAGCATCGGCAAGATCCAGGACATCGCCTTTGACGCGTCGAAGCAGATAACAGGTTACATCCTGTCGGTCGGCGGCTTCCTTGGCATGGGCACACATTATGTCGCGGTCGATCCGAACGCGGTGATGGTCCAGTATGACGCCGCCAACAAGACATGGCGGGCGACCATGAACGCGACCAAGGACCAGCTCAAGTCGGCGCCCGAATTCAAATACAGCGGCCAATGGACGGCCAGCAGGAGTTGAAGACAACTCGGCGGAACGGGACGCAAACGCCCCGTTCCGCCGAGACGCACCGACAGCCGATGAAGGGAGCGGCCATGTCCGACTCGGCGGCAGAGATCGATCGCATTTGGACTCTGGTCAAGGACATTCCTGTTGCGATGGTGGTCACCCATGACGGTCAGGGCTGGAACATGCGGGCGCGCCCGATGGCCCCGCGCCCCGCCCAAGAGGAAGGCGCGATCTATTTTCTGACCGACGTCGACGCGCCCAAGGCCGAGGAAATCCGGCGCAATAACATGATTTGCCTCGCTCTGGCGGATCACAGGAGCCGAAAGTACCTGTCGATTACCGGTCGCGCCGAGATCTTCGACGACCGCGATCGGATCAAGCGATTCTGGTCGGTCTACGACAAGGCGTTCTGGCCCGACAACAGCGACCCGAGGATTAGAATTCTTCGCGTAACGCCCGAGAGCGCGGAGTTTTGGGAAGGGGAAGGGGCGGTCGTCACCGCAGTCAAACTGGTCGCAGCGACCGTCTCGGGCGAGCGAATGAATCTCGGCGCGAACCAAAAGGTCGAATTCGACGCGCGGTAGCGGGCAAGCCCGCCGCCCGACCCATGGCATGCGGTCCTCCTGAGGCGCTTGCCCTCGCCGGGGAGCACGCGATTCATCCCATCGTCGTCTGCTAGCGGGATCCGGCGGCGCGCGCCTTCTCGATGCGTTCCTTCAGACCCGCGAGCCCTACGGCGCCGAGAACGACGTCCCCGCCAACGACGTAGCTGGGCGTGCCGGCGAAGCCCAGCGCGCTCGCGAGCTTCATGTCCTCGCTCAGCGTCGCCCCTGCCTCGTCGCTCGCCGCGTCAGCTTCGATCCGCGCCATGTCCAGGTTTTGATCCTTCGCCGCCGCCAGAGCCTTCTCTCTGCCGGCCGGTCCGGGGCTGCCGAGCAGCTCTTGGTGGAACGCGAGGTACTTTCGGCCGTCCGGGTCCTGCAGGCGCACGGCGATCGCAATCCTGGCCGCCTCGGTCGAGCCGGGTCCGAGGATCGGAAACTCCTTGAGCACGATCTTCAAATGCGGATCGTCCTTGACGAGGGCGAGCGTGTCGGACAAGGCCCGCTTGCAGAAGCCGCAATTGTAGTCGAAGAACTCGACCAGGGTGACATCGCCTCTGGGATCGCCGAGCGTCACCTGGTGGGGCGAATAGAAGAGCTGGGATGCGTTGGCGGCGATGGCCGCGCTGCGATCGGGAACCGATCTGCCGCCGGCGCCAGGCGCCGCGCTCTGGCGCCGCTTGATGAGTTCCGCCAGGATCTGGCCGACCGCTTCCGGATGCTTGACGAAATAGCCCTTGACGATTTCGCCGACCTCATCGGGATGGTTTGCGAGGTAGTCCCTGACGATCGCCTCGGTTTCCGCGCGCTGATCTTGGGCCCGAACGGCGTGAGGCGCGAGCGCTGCCGATCCGGCGATGATGGCGCCGCCAAACAGAATCGCAAGTTTCATCGACCGACCTCCGTTGATGAACGTCATGGGCGTAACGTCTCGCCCCCTTGCCCCGGTACGAACGTGCCGCGTGGCGGCGCAGCCTCGCCCGGTGCGCCCGGGGGGAAAGATCCGGGAAATCCCCTGAAGGGAACGCAGACGCCGAAGCGATTGCGGAATTGGCCCGGCGGACATCCGAATGGCCGCGTCGGCGCGCATACGCCGCGGAAGTCGCGCGCGAAGCCCGGCGGACAGAAAGCCGGCGCAATCAGCGCGCACTTGCCGCTTCGGGTTCGCATCTCGCCGGGCGGGCAGGCCGCCGGCGCGTTCGGCAGGCACCTGCCGTCGCGGGTTCGCGTCTCGCCAGGAGGGCAAGCCGGCGGCGCGACGCACTTGCCTCCACTGATACGCGTCTCGCCCGGCGGGCAGGCTCGCGCAGGGATTGGGGCGCATGCGCCCTCACGGG
>JBAUXQ010000400.1:0-4896 GCA_049584355.1 Roseiarcus sp.
CGCCGACCCGGCCCTACAAGCAGACCCCTATCCCCTCCCCTCGCGGCGCATGACCCGCATGACTGCGCTCAAGCTCGCCTTGAGCGACGCCATCACGATGTTCGGGTCCATCCCCACCCCATGCAGGGTGCGCCCGTCGGCGTCCTGGATCTCGACGTAGCTCGCGGCGGTCGCGTTGGCGCCGCGGCCGACCGCGTGCTCGTGATAGTCGATGAACGAGAACTCAATCCCGAACGCCTTCTTGAGCGCGTCGACGAACGCGTCGATCGGGCCGTTACCCGCCCCTTCGATGGTGAAGGTCGCGCCGTCCGCCTTGCGCAGGGTCGCGACGAGCTCGCGATTGTCGGGGCTGGTCGGAACCGTCTGCTGCTTGATCAGCGTCATCGGCGCGTCGTCGAGCAGATAGGTCTGGCGAAACAGCGCCCACAAGTCCGGCGAGGTCAGCTCCTTGCCGTCGGCGTCCATGCGCTCCTGGGCGATCTTCGAGAACTCGACCTGGAGCGAGCGCGGCAGGTCGAGCCCGTGATCGGCGCGCAGGATATAGGCCATGCCGCCTTTGCCGGACTGGCTGTTGATGCGGATCACCGCCTCGTAGTCGCGCCCGACGTCCTTCGGGTCGATCGGCAGGTAGGGCACGAGAAACAGCGGGTCGTTGCGCTTTTCCTGGGCGTCGAAGCCCTTCTTGATCGCGTCCTGATGCGAGCCGGAGAAGGCGGTGTAGACCAGTTCGCCGACGTAAGGGTGGCGCTGGTGCACCGGCAATTGATTGCAGTGCTCGGCGATCTCCTTGACCGCATTGACGTCGCGCAGGTCGAGCCCCGGATCGACCCCTTGAGTGAAGAGGTTCAAGGCCATGGTGATGATGTCGACGTTGCCGGTGCGCTCGCCGTTGCCGAACAAGGTGCCCTCGACCCGCTCGGCGCCGGCCATGAGCGCCAGCTCCGCCGCCGCGACCGCTGTGCCGCGATCGTTGTGGGGGTGGACCGAAAGGATGACGCTCGACCGGTCGGAGATGCGCCGGCCGAACCACTCGAACTGGTCGGCGTAGGTGTTGGGCGTCGCCATTTCGACCGTCGCCGGCAGGTTGAGGATCAGCCGCCTCTCGGCCGTCGGCTTGATGACGTCCTTGACCGCCTCGCAGATATCGAGGGCGAAATCGAGCTCGGTGCCGGTGAAGCTCTCGGGCGAGTATTCGAACTGGAAGTCCGCGCCCGGCGCGGCGCTCGCCAGCGCCTTGACCTGCTGAGCGGCGCTGACCGCGATTTCGGTCACGCCCTTGCGGTCGGTCTTGAACACGACCTCGCGCTGCAAGGTCGAGGTCGAATTATAGAAGTGGACGATGACCTTCCTCGCGCCCTTGACCGCCTCGAACGTGCGCTCGATGAGCTCCGGGCGGCACTGGGTCAAAACCTGGATCGCGACGTCGTCGGGGATCGCGCCGCTCTCGATGATCGAGCGGACGAAATCGAAGTCGGTCTGCGAGGCGGAGGGAAAAGCGACCTCGATCTCCTTGAACCCCATGCCGACAAGGAGAGCGAACATGCGGTTCTTGCGGTCGACGCCCATCGGCTCGATGAGCGCCTGGTTGCCGTCGCGTAGGTCGACCGAGCACCAGATCGGCGCCTTGTCGATGACCCGCGACGGCCATTGGCGGTCGGGCAGGATGATTGGCGCATAGGCGCGGTATTTCTGGATGGGCATCTGTGTCATGGCGAACCCTGAGGAGGGGCCTCGGCTGAAAGCAGCCGGCCGCGAGTGGCCTGTCGGATTTTGAGGAAATCGGCGGCGAAGATATGCGTCCCGGCGCGTCTAGCGCGCCGGGCGGCTAAGGTTGAGGGTCGTCGACCACATTCGCATAGGCGCTATCAATCAGAGACGGCGGCGAAAATCAAGGCTTTCGCCCGAGTTCTCCGATCGAGGCCATGAGCGTCGCGCGCGCGGTCGTCATGTGGGCGCGGCAGCTTTCGGTCGCCCGCGCCCGGTCGCGGCTCTGGAGCCCGTCGATGTAGATCAAATGCTCGCGCATGGCGGCGATGTTGCGCTTCTTCTCGTCGCCTTTGTTCCATTGATAATGATAGTGGAAGATCATCGATATGAGATCGTAGAAGCTGACGATGAAGCGGTTGCGCGAAGCGTCGTTGATGAGGCGATGGAACCGCTCGTCGAGCTCCGAGAAGTCGGCGAATCGGCTTTCCGCCTCACCGAGCAGGACGAGATGCTCCTGCCTGATGCGCTCGAGCGCTCCCCAGGCCGGCTCGTCCGACGCGAGCGCGACGAACCGTTGCGCCGAGCGCAGTTCGAACATTTCCCGCACCTCGAACAGTTCCTCGGCGAATTCGCTGGTGAAGCCCTTGAACGCCCAGCTTCCGCTCGGCCGCCGCTCCAGAAGTCCAAACTGGCTGAAGCGGTTGAGGTAGTCGCGGATCGCTGACGTCGACACGCCGAACTGCCGCGCCAGTTCGAGCCCATTGATCTGCTGGCCGGGTTTGCAGTCGCCGTCCAGGATCCACTTCATGAACCGCTTTTCGACGATTGCGCCGAGCTGCTCGGTCTCGAAGTCCGGGTAGAGGTCGATCGGGGCGGGGCGCCGCAGAAGCACCTTGCGCCTGCCATCAAGGCCCAGGATTCCCTTCGCCGACAGCGTCGCCATGACGGAGCGCACCGTCGTCCGGCTGACCGCGAGCGCTTCCGCCCAGTGGGGCTCGGACCCGATGTCGGAACCGATCGCATAGTCGCCGAGGCGCGCCAGCCATTGATTGTGCGCCCGCTTGAAGACGGTGTTGGTCTTCACCTCGCGGCGCCCTCCGATTTGGCCTGTCTTTAGCGACTGGCGATTTTATATAAAAAACAGATTGACTCGCCCGATAGCAAGAGGTTTTTGTCCATAACATACAGAAGCGCCAGTTTGGGAGGGCGGTGATGCGGACGCTGGTATGCGACCGTCCAGGCGACATCGCCATTTCGGAACGGCCGCGACCCACGCCGGGACCAGGTCAGGTGCTGGTGCGAATCCGCCGCGCCGGCGTGTGCGGCACCGATCTTCACATTTTCGAAGGCTCGCATCCCTTCCTCGAATATCCGCGTGTCATCGGGCACGAATTGTCGGGCGAGGTGGCGGAGACCGGACCGGGCTCAGCGATCGCGGTCGGCCAGCAGGTTTATGTCATCCCCTATCTTGCCTGCGGCGTCTGCGTCGCCTGCCGGCGCGGCAAGACCAACTGCTGCCAGCGCATCGGCGTCTTGGGCGTGCACGTCGATGGGGGGATGGCCGACTACGTCTGCGTGCCGGAAGCCAATGTCGCGCCGGCCGACGGCATCACACTCGATCAAGCGGCGATGATCGAATTCCTGGCGATCGGCGCCCACGCGGTCCGCCGCGCCAGCCCTCGCAAGGATGATCGCATTCTCGTCGTCGGCGCAGGACCGATCGGAATCGGCTGCATGCTGTTCGGCAAGCTCGAGGGCGGCTCGGTCACAGCCATCGACGTCCGCCAGGACCGGCTCGATTTCTGCCGCGCCCGGCTCGGCGTCGAACACGCGATCCCGGCGGGGCCGAACGCCGGCGAAGCGCTGTCGGCGCTCACCGCGGGCGACTTCTTCGACATCGTGATTGACGCGACCGGAAACGTGAAGTCAATGATGGCGGGACTGAACTATGTCGCCCATGGAGGAACCTACGTCCTGGTCAGCGTGGTGCGCGACACGATTTGCTTCGCCGACCCCGAATTCCACAAGCGCGAGACCTCGCTGCTCGGCAGCCGCAACGCCACTCCGGAGGATTTCGCCAAAGTGTTCGACGCAATGCGTGAGGGACTCGTGCCGACCGAGGCGCTCGTCACCCACCGCGTTTCGCTCGACGAGGCGCCCGGCAGCTTTCCCGTCTGGATCAAGCCCGAAACGGGCGTGATCAAGGCTCTCATTGAGATTTAGGCCTTTGTCCGCATTCCCGATCCTCCAGTTCGGCACCAGCCGCTTCCTGCAAGCGCATGTCGATCTCTTCGTCAGCCAGGCGCTGGCCCGCCGCGAGGCCATGGGCCGGATCGCGGTCGTACAGACGACGTCGAGCAAGGAGAGCCGCAAGCGCCTCGACGCCTTCGCCGCGGGCAAGGCTTATCGCGTTCAGGTCAAGGGGCTCGCCGGAGGGAAAATCGTCGACGAGAACATCGAGGTGACGAGCGTCGGCGCCGGCTTCGACGCCGCGTCGCAATGGGACGAGGTCGAGCGCTTGTTCAACGATGCGCGCTGCGCCGTGTCGAACACCGCCGATCGCGGCTATGAAATCGATCCGGCCGACCGGCCGAACGCCGGGCCTCCGCGGTCGTTCCCGGCCAAGCTCGCCAAGCTCCTGCTCGCGCGCCATCGCGCCGGCGCCGAGCCGATCACGCTTTTCCCATGCGAATTGACGCCGGCCAACGGCAAGGCGCTGCGCGCCGTCGTGCTCGGCGTGCTCGACCGCTGGGATGTTGCGCCGGAAGCGCGGCGGTGGGTCGGGGACGAGTGCGTCTGGGTCAATTCGCTCGTCGACCGCATCGTCTCCGAGCCGCTCGAGCCGGTCGGCGCAGTCGCAGAGCCCTACGCGCTTTGGGCGATCGAGGACCAGCCCGGCCTTGAGCTCCCCTGCCGTCACGCCTCGATCACGGTGACCGGCGATCTCAAGCCCTACGAGCGGTTGAAGCTGTTCATTCTCAATCTCGGCCACACCTATCTGGCGGAGATCTGGGCGCGAGGCGGCGGCGCCCCGGCGCTGACCGTGCGCGAGGCGATGGCGGACAAGCCGAGCCGCGCCGAGCTCGATCAACTCTTCGACCAGGAAGTGCTCCCCGTCTTCGCCGGGCTCGGCATGAAAGAACAGGCCGAGGCTTATCGGGCGACCGTCGTCGAAAGGTTCAGCAATCC
>JBAUXQ010000401.1:0-6316 GCA_049584355.1 Roseiarcus sp.
ATGTCGCGATCCGGCTTCGCAGCGCGATTTGGGCAATTGGTCGGCGACGGACCGATCGAATATCTCACGCGCTGGCGGATGCTGCTCGCTGGACGCAGCCTGTCGCGCGGCGAACCCGTCGGCGCCATTGCCCGTGCGCTCGGGTATGAATCGGAAAGCGCGTTTCGCACTGCCTACAAGCGCGTGATGGGCAGCACGCCTCGCCATCACGCGCGGCTGGCGGCCATTGCGTAGGAGGACTGCGACCCGGCGACGTTTGTCGGCGTTATCGAACGCAGGGTGTCGAGGTCAGGGATCATGGTCAGTGAGATCCTATCACGACTTCTGATTTTCCGGAAGAAGTTGCTCCAGAATTTTCGTCCGCGAGAGCTTGCAGGGAGCGTCGACGGAGCGACCGCGTGACCGCCCTTCGCGGGCCGATTTGAGCCACCGGGCGCCGATGTTAAGCTTTGATCGTGCGCGTGGCCGAAATCCAGCATGGCAAGGCCGATCTTTGTCGCGAGGTTCTAGACGACCTTCCGCAGTGGTTCGGCATTGCTGACGCTAAAGCCGCTTGCATTGCCGCTGCGTCGGACACGCCCATGCTTGGATGCTACGTCGAGCGTGTGTTCGCAGGTTTTCTCTCGCTCAAGAGGCACACTCCCTTTGCCGCGGAAATTTACGTCATCGGCGTCAAGCGTAGATTCCATCGGCAGGGGATCGGTCGCGCCCTGATCGACGAGGCGTTACAATTCTGCGGCAGGCAAGGAGTTCAATTCCTCACGGTGAAGACGCTCGCGCCCTCGCATCCCGACCCACAGTACGAGGCTACGCGGAGATTCTACGAGGCTGCCGGTTTCCGTCCCGTAGAAGTCTTTCCCACACTCTGGGGCTCATCCAATCCGTGCCTGCTGATGGTCAGGCCACTGCAGGCCGCCCAAGCGACGCGAATACAATAGGACGCAATGTGCATCCTATAGCAGCGCAACCTTGGAGAGGGGCGACAATCTCACGGGCGCTTGGCCTGGCATTTTGGATTCGGGGTCGAAACGGGTAAATTGGCGAAGACGGCGCTGGGCGATGACCAAGGCCCTCTGGTCGACGCCGATGGCAAAAATGTCTTCGGTTGCGCGTATCGCGCAGAGCACTTGACGGGCGCTGGAACGATAGGGGCGCGCGGGTCAAATGCACTCGCCGCGCTTTGTTCAAAGTTCGGCATTGAAGCGCTCACTGGAGCCTCAGACCGGCCAATCGTCGGGTCGCATGATTTCGTCAGTGTCAGCCACCGACCGTCCGCGGCGCTAATGAGCGTGGACGCAAAAACCTACGTCACACGCCCAGCGCAGGCGAGGCTCGGAAAAACCGGTCGGCTTGCACGCACCAAGAGCGCAAAAAACCCCGCGCAGCTTGCGTCGCGCCCGTGAGCGCGCGCAAGACTGCGATCGGGAACCGACGGGTCCGAACCGTCGATTTTTAGTCCACGGCCTCTGGCGTCTTCGCTAGGCCCTTCAGGGCGTCGCGCTCGAGCAGCGCCGGCACATAGGCGTGGTTGCCAGGTTGCAGATCCTGCAACGAGACAAAACGCCCATCCGCCAACCTAAGACCGTCGCGATAGAGGCCGGCTTCGCGCTGAGCGAAGGTCGTTTCCGCCTCCGCCCCGACGCGCAACGCCGTCTGCAACGCGGCCGGAATATCGGTCAGCATCACCTTCGTGTCGCACTGCATGCAAACTGCGGTGCGCGGATCGCCCGCCGAGGCGAAACCGATCGAACCGCTCGGAAAACGCGTCGTTGTGTACAACTCGCCCTCGCGGGCGGGACGCGATCCATACATCTCCAACGAGTAGTCGCACATGACAGGCTCCTGCGCTTTTTGAGCCCCCCAGTTCCGTTTGCGGAATCAACGTTGCGATCGTTGTTAGGTTCCAAAGAGTAGTCTGGCATTGGGGCATTATTGAGAGCAAGAGAATTTCGCGCGTTAAACGGTTGCAGGGCACACTTTTTTTGCGCTAGCTTGCGTGAGTCGGGCTTCGAGCGCCACACGCTCTGAGGACGTTGCTGTGTTCCCTCAGTGCAGGGCCTGCGCCGCTTCGTTTTTCGCGGTCGCGATCTCTGCCACATCGACGCCGCGCCAAGGGGCGCCAAATGATTCGACGCGGAAGCGCATCGCCTCCAGTCCCTCGGGCCTGCCCGTCGTTTCGAGGCCGGCCTTGGCGATCAGGTGACGCACGAACGCGCGCCCGTCGGGAAGCTGGCGCCAGACGCTCGGCAGGAACAGGGCGCGGCGTCGGCCGACGCCGAGAATGACGCCGTCGCGATCAGGCTCGAGCGCGCTAACAAGCGCCGACTCGCTTCCCGCGGGAATCGGCCGCGGATGCGAGAGGATCGAGATGTCGAGGCGGAGCCCCGGGAGTTCGCTCTCCTTGAGCTGCGGGAAGCGCGGATCGGCGAAGGCCGCCTGCACCGTGTTGGCGATCGCATCGTCGATCAGCGGGCGCCGCGGCGCGGGTGAGCCGATGCAGCCGCGCAGCCGCTCGTTCTGGGTCAGCGTGACGAAGGTCGCCCGCCAGGGGGAAAGCGCCGCCGACTTGCAGTGCAGGCCCAGCGCCGGCGGCTTGCCGCCGTTCCGCGCCGCCTCCCCGAGGGCGGCCATGCAGGCCGAAAGCAGAAGCTCGCGATCGGCTTCGGCGAGCCGCGCCGAGGCGGAATATTCGAAAGCGAAGGCGCCGTAGCCGACGACGCGCGAGGCGTCGGCGCCGACATCGGCCGAAGTCGCCAAATGCAGGCCGCTCGCCCGCAGGTCGCGCTCGGCGGCGATTTCCAGCGCGCCCTTGATGGGCAGGAAGCCACAGGCCCGGCGCGCTTCGACCGACGGCGCGTCAAGAGTCTCGATCCGCCGGGCGGTGTCGGCGTCGATCGATTCGGCGCTGCTTCGGTCGAGGAAGTGCGACAGGTCGGAGGAGACCGCGACTGCCGTCTCGGGCCCGCCCCAAACCACGCGCAGCGCCTCGGCGACATCATGCGGATCGGCGTCGCCGACCAGAATGGGAACGATCTCGAACGGCGCCGGCAACATCGCCTGCAGCATCACGAGATGCATTTCGAGCGAGTGCTCGCCCGCAAACGGCCGCGGGTCGACAAAAACGCCGCGAGCCTTGGCGAGCTCGGCGTGAGCGCTCGGCGCGACCGGCGCCTCGCCGAGCGGGGTCAGCCATTTCGCCGCCGGATGGACCGCGAGCCCATGAAAGGCGACCCGGTGCGCGGGACCGACGATGACGATGCGTCGCGGAGGCTCGGCGCGGCGCGCCCATGGGCCGAACGCAGTCGCGGCGACCGAGCCGGAATAAACGATGCCGGCGTGCGGCGCGACCACGAGCTTCGGCGCGACGCCCACGTCAGGCCGCGCGCGCTTGCGCATGTCGGCGATCAGCGCATTCAAGGATTCCGGCTCCGCCGGATAGAACATTCCAGCGACTTGGGCGGGATGGATTTCGCTTGCCAGCATGGCGACGCCCCGGCGATTTTCTGGTAAATCTAGCGCTGCGGACGGCGCCGCGCCAGAGCAGTCGGGCCTGACGGCGACGATATCCCGCAGGGATTATGGAGCGGCCGCCGCAAGGGCGGCCGAAGGGCGATGGACGCCGAGAGTTGCGTCGACGTCGGCTACTGGACGAGGCTCGAGGACGGGCGGATCGAATGCGGCCTTTGCCCGCGCTTCTGCAAGATGCGCCCGGGGCAGCGCGGCTTGTGCTTCGTGCGCCGCGCGCGCGAGGACGGCGAGGGCATGGAGCTGACCGGCTACGGCCGCTCGACCGGCTTCTGCGTCGATCCGATCGAGAAGAAGCCGCTCAATCACTTCCTCACGGGCTCGGCGGTGCTATCGTTCGGCACCGCCGGCTGCAACCTCGCCTGCGGTTTCTGCCAGAACCATGACATCTCGAAGAGCCGCGAGGTTGCGCAGTTGAGCGCGCACGCAATGCCGGAGACGATCGCGCGCGCGGCCGAGCGACTCGGCTGTGCCAGCGTCGCCTATACCTACAACGATCCGGTCATCTTCATGGAATATGCGCTCGATACGGCGGCGGCCTGTCGCGCGCGAGGAGTGAAGAATGTCGCCGTCACCGCCGGCTTCATTTGCGAAGAGCCGCGCAAGCGACTCTTTGCGGCGATGGACGCGGCCAACGTCGATCTCAAGGCGTTCACCGAGCGCTTCTATGCCAAGCGTTGCGTCGGCGCGCTCGCGCCGGTGCTCGATACGCTCAAGTATCTCGTGCACGAGACCGATGTGTGGACCGAGATCACGACGCTCATCATTCCGGGCGAGAACGACTCGGACGACGAGATCGAGGCGCTCACGCAATGGGTGGGCCGAGAGTTGAGGGCGGATGTGCCGCTCCATTTCACCGCCTTCCACCCTGACTATCACATGCTCGATACGGCTCCGACGCCGCCGGCGACGCTGCAGAAGGCGCGCTCGATCGCGATCAAGAACGGGCTTCATCACGTCTATGTCGGCAATGTCCACGATCCGGCGCGGCAGGCGACGCTCTGCCCGACCTGCGGCGCGCGGGCGATCGGGCGCGACGGCTATACGATCACCGGCTACGCGCTCGACGCCGCCGGCTCGTGCCGGAGTTGCGGGACGAAGATGGCCGGCGTGTTCGCCCCGGAGCCGGGCCATTGGGGCTCGCGGCGGCTTCCGGTCGACATTGAGCGCTACGCGGCGTGAGGGCGCAAGTCGCTTACGTTAGCGAGTCCAGCATCTGGTCGTAGGCGCCGGAGGGGATGCGGAACACGCCGCTGAACGGCTGGCTGAGCTCAAGAATGAGGAAAATCGCGCTGCCGACCGCGAAAGCGCCTAAACCAAGCGCGGTAAGGGTCGTGCCGTTGAGACGGGAGAGCAGCCCATAGCCGCAGAACAGGATTAGCGCCCACGACACCACGATCACCACCAACGGCCAGGAGACGGAGCTCGCCAGTTGCAGCGACACCAGCAGGCGGGTCTGCTCGATCGCGGCGGCGTCGCCAATGGCGGCGGAAGCAAATTGATGCTGAGCCGGCGTCTTCGGATCGAGCGAGGCGACGTATTCGTCCAGTTCCCTCAGGTGCGGGAGCGGCTCCCCGACCGAGAGGGCTCGCGGGCTCGGCGTGCCATTCCCGCCCCACACCATGAGGTGGACGCCTTCCAGCGTTTCTTTCATCCTCGCCCGCGCCGGCGCGGTTTCCGGCCCGAATTCGGTGAGCGCCAGATTGAGCTGAATGGCGCGGGCGGCGAACGTCTCCATCTCCGATTTCTGCGTCGAATAGAAGCTGTAGGCCGATCCGACCAGGGTGCCCAGCACCAGCGCCAGCAGGAGCGAGATGAGGCCGACGATCGCGCCGATCATGTCGCGCGAGCGATCGGATGTGTGCGGCTCCGGCAACAGCTTCTGCAGATAAAGCCCGGCGACGCCGGAGGCGAAGGCGGCCACCGCGACGCCGATGCAGAGCCAAACCGTCCACATGAGTCTTCCCTCGCCGAAGCGGCCGAGTCGAAACGCCGCCATTGGCGATGAGGCCGCAGAATCGAAGTGAGCCGCGGCCTACAATGGGGCATCGAAGCGCGCAATCCAAGTTTGCGGGCGTCGCGAACTCACCACCCTGTCAGCGAGGCAGGGACGGCGCGCCTCGCCCGTTCGCCTCCAGGTCGCCGGCCGCCCGCGTTGCCAATGCGAGCGCGGCGGCGCGTTCGAGATGGGCGCGCATGCGCGCCGACGCGGCCGCTTCGTCGCGCTTGAGGATCGCCTCGGCGATCGCGCGGTGCTCCTGAACCGAGTCCTTGAGCACGGCTGGCGTCAGGACGTCGCCGACTTGGGCCATGATGAGCGCCAATTGCAGTCGCGCCGCGAGATCGCGCAGCTCACGATTGTCGGCCAGCGCCATCACCGCGTCGTGGAAGGCGGCGTTCTCCTTGAGATACTCGCATGGGTTCCGGGGCGCGTCGGCGTAGATCGGCCGGATCGAGGCGACGAAGCCCGCCCGCCGCTCGGGAGCGTCCGCTGCAGCGGCGAGCCTGGCGGCGAGCGCCTCCATTTCGATCCGAATTAAGAACATTTCGCGGATCTCGCGCTCGGTCAGGCGCCGCACGACCGCGCCGCGGTGCGGCCAATGCTCGATCAGCCCGTCGGCGGTGAGCCGCCGCAGCGCCTCCCGCACCGGGCCGCGGCTGACGCCAAAGCGGGATGTGAGGTCGCTTTCAACCAGCCGCGATCCCGGCCGAAGCCGCCCGGCCAGAATGTCCTCGCGCAACCGTTCGACGACGAAGGCGACGGTCGCGCCATGCGCCGGCGGGACCGAGG
>JBAUXQ010000402.1:0-1881 GCA_049584355.1 Roseiarcus sp.
GTTGTCGAGTGTGCGCGCATCTGAAGAAAATGGCAAGCTTATTCTGCTCTGGGGACAGCGGACTGTCTCGACTGCTCTTCTGGCCAGTGCAACGGCAGCTACGATTATGTCCGCGCGGTCCATCCAATTGACGGCGAGAATGGCTTGGCCGCGGCGTCAGCGCGTGCGCCGTCCTTCCAAAGCTTGGCCTCCGCGCGTCCTCGCCTTGGTGGCGCGCGCGACCTGCTCGCGCAGCGCCACAATGCACGCGAGGGCTGGCGTAACCATGTTCTTGTTTTATTCTTTGTCTGTTCTCATAGTTCGGCGATCATCCTGCGATGGTCCCTCGACGACGAGCTCACGCCTCTGACCCACGGGTGTTCCCGTCGGTTCGAGGACCGGAGGCGCGTCCATCAAGCTTACAAATACATGGCCGCAATCGCGGAGCGGGTCGTGCGCCGCTGGCGCGCCGAAGAAACCGCCGCTTGGCCGGCGGGTGCTCAGCGATCGGGCGCGGATTCAAAGACCAGGGGCGCCGCCCAGCCCGATGGAACAACTCGAGAGACGCCGAGTTCCGATGGTGCGCGCTGCCGGATCCACGCTCGCACCCCGCAGATCCCCAACGCGGTGCGCTTTTTGCCTCCGGTGCATCGGGGACTGGAGGTGGGAGTTTGGCGCCTGCGGATCATATCGCCGGAGCTTTCGCTCAGACCAAATATGCGCTTGAAAAGGTGAGAGTATGCCCGAAACAATCGAACGACGTCTGACCGATGAACAACTGTTCAAGATTGAGCAGAAGATGGAGGCCGAGCGCGTGCGCTATATCCTCAGGACTCAGGTGTGCCCTCCTGAATGGATCCATGCGCTGATCGCTGAGGTGTGGGAGCTACGTGATAAGCTGAGGACAGAGCCGTCGCGAGGGAGCTGACGCGAAACTTAGGAGAACGCGCGCGACCAGGCCGAGCGCCGATAAGACGGCGATCATGCCCAGGCGCCTCCATCTCTGCGGCGATCAGACCGTCATGGAGAACGTTCTTGAGCTAGATACTCGTTATCGCCGCTGCAGGTCTGATCGGCGCGCGGGTCGTGTTTTCCCTGGCCAACTAGCTCATGGGTCAGGTCAATGTCGTGCGCTACGGAATGAAGAGTGTCCGGCCCGGCGGCGCCATCACCCTCACGACCGGTCTGGCGGCGCAATATCCCTCTCCCGGGAGCGCGATCATCACCACCGTCAACGCCGCCGTCGAGGCTTTCGTGTGCGCAGCGGCGGCGGAGCCGTCGATATCCGTGCGGGTCAACGCGGTCTCGCCGGGCTGGGTCGCCGAGACGCTTCAGGCGATGGGGCGTGATCCCGCGGGCGGAATTCCGGCGGCGGAGGTCGCCGAGGTCGTCGTGCGCCAGCTTCGTGAGGGTCCATCAGGCTCGGTCGCGCCCTCCGCTCGGGCTTGAAGAAACGGTCCCTACCACTCCGCCGCGCCGCGGGCGGCCTCGGCGAGAGACACGACGACATGGGGCGCAAACGAGCGCCAGACCTCGACGCGGAACGCGCTCTCGCCGCGGCGCCAGAGCACGATCTCCGCCTTGTCGTAGAGCGTGCGCGTCGCCATGCCGACCGGAAAAGCGCGAGGATCGAGATCGAGCGGGCAGCCGGCGTTGAGCGCCCGCGCCGCGGCCGGTCCGCTGACGATGAGCCCGATCTGGCGATTCGAGACGTCGACCAGGCTGTGGGCGGTCCCGTCGAGCACCGATTCGAGCATTTCGCCGAGCGGCGCAGGATCGGCGCCGTCCGCAATCATCAGCCATTCGTCCGGGCCGAGCCACAAAGCCGCCCGCCCCGCGCCTTCGCCCGCCGGCCCCAGCCTCGACGGCGGCTCGGCGCCAAAGGCGATGCCGCAGGCGACG
>JBAUXQ010000403.1:0-1919 GCA_049584355.1 Roseiarcus sp.
CGGATCGTCCCGCCCGCCCCGGTGTGGGAAGTAGGATCACGGGAGCCGTCAACTTATTGATTTCATTGGCGACTCCGGCAGGATTCGAACCTGCGACCTGCCGCTTAGAAGGCGGCTGCTCTATCCAGCTGAGCTACGGAGCCGAACCAAGGCTCGGTATGACGCTAAACCTGTTTAATGTGACCAGGGAACGACGCGGTTGGGAGCAAAATTGTCGGAATAGGACAGGATCTTGCGGGCGACCGGCTTCGGCTCCTCGACCCGGTAGGGAACGCCGTTGCGTTCGGCGTAGGAAATGGCCTCTTCCTTGGTCTCGAATTCTAGCTTCACCTGAGACTTCATGTCGGCGGAGCTTGTCCAGCCCATCAACGGCTCGATCTCGCGCGGCTTCTCGGGCTCGTATTCGAGCATCCACTTATCTTTCCCCTGCCCCGACTGCATGGCGCTGCGGGCGGGCTGATAGATGCGAGCGGTCATGACGGCCCCAGGTCTTGTCCTCAATGCGGTGGTCGGGGCAGCAGGATTTGAACCTGCGACCTGAAGTACCCAAAACTTCCGCGCTACCAGGCTGCGCTATACCCCGAATTCCTGACCGATTCGCTATCATGCGGCGCCGCACATCGACAAGCCCAAGCCGGGCGACTGCGCAATGCCCGGACGACGCGGGGCTCACTTCTCCGGCAGGACGGTGCGAATGTGCAGCTCACGCAACTGCTTCGGCGTCGCCGGCGCGGGCGCGCCCATCAAGAGGTCCTCGGCGCGCTGGTTCATCGGGAACAACGCCACCTCGCGCAGGTTCTGCTCGCCCGCGAGCAGCATCACGATGCGGTCGACGCCCGCCGCCATGCCGCCATGCGGCGGCGCGCCATAGTGGAAAGCGCGGTACATGCCGCCAAAGCGCTCGATCACCGTCTCTTCGCCGTAGCCGGCGATTTCGAACGCCTTCACCATCGCCTCTGGCCTGTGATTGCGAATCCCGCCAGAGGCGAGTTCGTAGCCATTGCAGGCGACGTCGTACTGGAAGGCCTTGATGGTCAGCGGATCCTTGCTCGTGAGCGCTTCAAGGCCGCCCTGCGGCATCGAGAACGGATTGTGCGAGAAGTCGAGCTTCTTCTCCTCCTCGTTCCACTCGAACATCGGAAAATCGACGATCCAGCAGAACTCAAACCGGCCTTCGTCGACGAGCTTGAGCTCCTGCCCCACTTTCGTGCGCGCGAGGCCGGCGAATTTGGCGAATTTTTCCGGATCGCCGGCGACGAAAAACGCCGCGTCGCCCGCTTTGAGCGCCAGCGCCGTCCGGATCGCCTCGGCGCGCTCCGGGCCGATGTTGTTGGCGAGCGGCCCACGCGCGCCCACACCCGTCGCGTTTGGGTCAGCCGCGAGCGTCGTCTCGTCCTTGGCGCGGTCGAAGAACAGGATATACCCGAGCCCCGGCTGGCCTTCGCTCTGCGCCCAGGAATTCATCCGGTCGGCGAAGGTGCGCTGGCCGCCGCCGGGAGCCGGAAGCGCCCAGACTTCGTTCTTCTCGGTCTCAAGCAGGCGCGCAAACAGCTTGAAGCCTGAGCCGCGGAAATGCTCGGAGACGTCCTGCATCACGAGCGGGTTCCGCAAATCCGGCTTGTCGGAACCAAATTTACGCATCGCCTCTGCGTATGGTATCCGCGCCCAGGGCGACGGCGTCACCGGCCTGCCCCCGGCAAATTCCTCGAACGCGCCCCTTATGACCGGCTCCATCGCTGTGAACACGTCGTTTTGCTCGACAAAGCTCATCTCGACATCGAGCTGGTAGAATTCGCCCGGCAGGCGGTCGGCGCGCGGGTCCTCGTCGCGGAAACACGGCGCGATCTGGAAATAGCGGTCGAAGCCCGCCATCATCAAAAGCTGCTTGTACTGCTGGGGCGCCTGCGGCAGGGCGTAGA
>JBAUXQ010000404.1:0-3177 GCA_049584355.1 Roseiarcus sp.
CGCGAGGCCTGCCACGCCGCGGGGCCCGGCGCCCGAGGCCGAGCCCGCGGACGAATTCGGCGAGCGCTTCCTGAAACGCGTCTATCGCGGCCCCGCCGGTTCGCTCAGCTACCGGCTCTACGTCCCCGCCGATCGCGAGCGGCGGGAGCTCGCGCTCGTGCTCATGCTGCATGGCTGCACCCAGAATCCGGAGGACTTCGCGCTTGGAACGCGGATGAACGACCTTGCCGACGAGTTCGGCCTCATCGTCGCCTATCCGCACCAGCCGCGGCGCGCCAACGCCAACGGCTGCTGGAACTGGTTCGACCGCCGCCACCAGAACCGGGGGTCCGGCGAACCGGCCAAGCTCGCCGGCCTCGCGCAGGCCCTGGCGAAGGAATTCGGCGTCAGTCACGAGCGGGTTTTCGCCGCGGGCCTATCGGCGGGCGGCGCGATGGCGGAGGTTCTGGCGGCGACCTACCCGGACGTGTTCGCTGCCGTCGGCGTCCACTCCGGCCTGCCCTACCGATCGGCGGTCGATGTCCCCTCCGCTTTCGCCGCGATGAAGGGAACCGCCGCCGCCGAGCCGGCGCCGCCAGCCGCGGGCGATCGCCGCTGCCGCAAGATCATTATCCATGGGCTCGCCGATGGGACGGTCCATCCGGCCAATGGAGAGCGGATCCTCGATCAGGCCGAGCGCGGACAGGCCCGGCTCAAGAGGATCGACCTCGACTCGAAAGCCGGAGGCGGCCGCGTCAGCCGCACGGTGCTCGAGGACGAGGAGGGCCGGGTCGTGGTCGAGCGCTGGCAGGTCGAGGGCGGCGGGCACGCCTGGTTCGGCGGCGACTCGCGCGGCAGCTTCACCCAATCCGCCGGCCTCGACGCCTCCCGGGTGATGGCGCGCTTTTTCTTGGAGCGGTGAGGACGGATGATTGTTCCGTCAATCCTCTTACTCCGCCGGCGGCGCGGCCACCTCGTGGCGAATGGCGATCCAGAACGAGGCTTGGGCGACGATGCCGGCCAGCACGAGCACGACGCCCGCCGCCAATGCCGGGTCGCGGCCGAGTCCCGCGAGCGCGGTCAGCGCCGCGCCCACCGTCATTTGGGTGAACCCATAGAGACCGGAAGCCGACCCCAGGACGTGCCGATTGACGCTCATCGCCTGCACGAGAGCGGCAGGTCCGGCGCAGCCGACGCCAACATTGTAGATAAGCATCAGGCCGACCATCAGCGCGACGGTCAGATGTCCGGTGAGGACGACGGCGAGGAATCCGAAGGCCGCCGCGACGCTCACCGCATTGGCGGCCACGAGGAACGTCTTCAGGGCGAACCGGTCGACGAGATGGCTCGTCAACATGCTGCCCAGCCATATTCCCGAGACAAGAAGGGCCAGGTAGAGGCCGATCTCGCCCTCCGGCCGGTGCAACTGATCGACGACAATGAACGGCGCGCAGGCGATGAAGGCGTAGAGCGAGGTCGTAGCGCAGCCGCCGCCGATCGCATAGCCAAGGAAGGCGGGCGAGGCGAGAAGCTCGCGAGTGTTGCGCGCCAGCACTGCGCTGCTGATGCTCACACGCTTGCCGGTCTCGGGCAGGAGCAGCCAGGCGCAAAGCGAGTTCAGAGCGCCGAGGGCGCAAAGCGCGACAAATATCGAGCGCCAGCCGAACAGCCCGGCGAGCGCGCCGCCGACCAACGGCGCCACTCCGGGCCCAGCCGTGGCCATGAGGTTCATCAGCGCGAGGCGGCGTGTCGCCTCATGCGACGCCGCGGTGTCGCGCACGATTGCGCGCGCGAGAATGAGACCGGCGCAGCCGCCAAGCGCCTGAAACAGGCGGGAGACGATGAGCGCGTCGACGCTTTGCGCAAGCAGCGCGGCAAGGCCGGAGATCGTGAACAGCACAAGACCGCCGATCAGCGTCGGACGGCGGCCGAACCGATCGGAGACCGGGCCGTAGACGAGCTGGCCGATCGCGAGCCCGGCTATATAGACGCTGATCGTCAGTTGCAGCGGGCCTGGACTCGAGTGGAGACCTGCAGCGGCGCTCGGAAGCGCGGGCACGAAAATGTGCATGCCCAGCGTCCCGCTCAAAGTGAACAAGGCGAGCATCCACAGCGGGACGTGACGGCGCGGCCCTTCGGTGTCGCTCGAAGCCGGGAGCTCGGTAACGTGTCGATTCATGAACCGGGCTCGTCGGCCATCGGCGCCAGCATCCGGCAGACATGCTCGAGCACATGCGACGCCGTCGCGATCTCGTCGCCCGAAAGTCCCATGAGAGCGTCGCCACGCACCTGCCGGGCGACGCGCTCGACCTTGGCCACCGTGGCGCGTCCGAGCCGGGTCAGAAAGATCGCCTTCGCCCGGCGGTCGGCGCCGTCCTCGCGACGCTCGATGAGTCCCGCGGCTTCGAGCGCGTCGAGCAGGCGAACGACGGACGAGCTGTCGAGCGACAAGGAGGCCGCGAGCTCCTTCTGCCGCATCGCCGCCGGAGAGCGGGCGAGATGCAGGAGCGGCAGCCAGGTCGCTTCCGTCAATCCGAACGGGCGCATCCGATGATCGACGACGCGGCGCCAAAGCCGCGCGGCCTGAGCAATCTGCGCGCCGAACCCCGCGTGGACCCCGCGGCGCGAAGCGCCCGGGAGGGAGATTGAATTCATGCCGTATCATTAAATGACATGGCATCTATTTTCAACCAGCGTGTGGCGACGACCGGGGAACTGTCACGGAAGTCCGTTGCGCTCGGCTCGTCATTGCGAGCGCAGCGAAGCAATCCAGAGGAACGTCGGGCGCCCCACGTTTGATTGCTTCGTCGCTCCGCTCCTCGCAATGACGGCTCGATGTAATCGAAAGCTGCTCCAAGTCCGCTCACCGCTCCACCCTTTGCAGCGCCTCGGGCTTGAGATCGGCGAGGGTGGGATAGCCGTCGACGGCCATCAGGAGATCGGCTTCGGCCAAAAGCGAGCGTAGCACGTGGACAACGCCGTCGGTCCCGCCGAGCGCGAGCCCGTAGGCGTAGGGGCGCCCCACCCCGACCGCCGCGGCGCCCATCGCCAGCGCCTTGACGATGTGGGTTCCGGAGCGGACGCCCGAATCGAACAGGACCGGGGTCGTCCCGGCCGCCTTCACCACCGCGGGCAGCATGTCGAGCGCCGGGATGCCGCCGTTGGCCTGCCGGCCGCCGTGATTGGAGCAGTAGATTC
>JBAUXQ010000405.1:0-3741 GCA_049584355.1 Roseiarcus sp.
GGGTGCCGGCGCCTGGGGCGGTCCCGCCCTGGCCGCCAGCGCCGCCCAAGCCGTAGGTTTCGAACAAGCCGCCGCCATTTGCTCCGCTTGTCCCTGTCTGGCCGGCGCCACCGCCAGGGTGAACCGATGGCGTCGACGCCCCTCCGCCGCCGCCTCCTCCGGCGACGACAAGCAACGCGCCGGTCGTTTCGTCGTAAATGAAGCTGCCGCCCCCGCCGCCTCCTCCGAACGTGCCGCCGGTGGACGAAACTCCCGCGCCCCCCACCGCGATCTCCAGAACATTTCCGGCGCTCAGCGTGAACTCGCCGCCGATTTCGGAGCCCAAGCCGCCGGCGCCGTTGGTCCCTGCGCCGCCCTGCGCGCCGTACGCGACGATGTCGTACTGGCCGGTTTGCGGGACCGTGTAGTCGACGATCGCGCCGGTCGTCATGAAACTGATCGTGCCCGCGTGGGCGCTGGAACCAAAGACGAGCGCCAGAGCCGTGCCGAGGAGGAGAGAGTTGTTGCGCATGGGTGTCACCCTTGCCAGTTTGCGCCGACCAGCCTCCGCATTTTATCCAAAATTATCCCGGCCTGTCGAGCGGGGTCAATTCGCCCATTCCGTGTCGGCCGCGGCCGCCCTGTCCGAGAATTTATCCTGTAAATGATCTGTTGGGCGCGTCGGCGCGCGGCGCCGCCTTCTGACGCGCGCGCCCAGCATACGCTGCCGCAAAACGTCGTTGTCCTAAAGCTGCTCCCTGAGCCGCTTGCCGCGCAGCTCGCGATAGAAAGGGCGGGGGCGGCGTTTGTCGAGGCCCCCGTCGAGTGCTTGCCCGAGGTCGGCGAGGGCGGCGCGGGTGATGTCGGGGAGGTCGAGGTTCAGCGCCTCGTTGAGCGGCGTCCAGACGAGTTCGACCAGTTCGGCCTCGGGATGGACGGCGCCGTCGACGCGCCTCGCGACGCAAGTGGCGTCGGCGATGAGGAAGCGGGCGTCGAAGCGCCGCGGGCGTCCGGGCGGGGTGATCGCGCGGGCGAGAAAGTCAATGACATCGAGCGCCGGAGTGACGCCGGTCGCCGCGAACCGGGTCCAGGCGCCGGGCGGCGGATTTTCGGGCGCGCCGTAGTCGGGGACGCCGATCGCGAGGCCGGTTTCCTCGAACGTCTCGCGGATCGCCGCCAACGCCAGCGCGCGGGCGAAATGGTGCGACGGGTGGCGCACCCGGGCGTTGAGCTTCGACTCGACATCGGAATCGAGCGCCCCGGCGGCGGCCATGCGCCGGTCCTCCGGCTCGACCCTGCCGCCAGGAAAGACGAACTTGCCCGGCATGAACCGGTGTCCCGCATGCCGCTTGCCCATCAGCACGCGAGCCGCGCCGCCGCCCTCCGATCGTTCGACCAGAATGAGCGTCGCCGCATCGCGCGGGCGAATCGCGCGAGCGGACCTGGCGGCGTCGGTCACGTCCGGTCGCCCTCGGCCCCGAAGCCGTGCATGCACATCGCCCATTGCTGGCCGATGACGGCGCCCTTGGCGCGAGGCAGGATGAGGAGGCTCGCGACGACCGTCACCGTCAGCCAGAAAGCGGCCACCCAGAGAAGCGACGAATGCGGCCACAACTCGTCGGAGAGCAGGATGCCGGCGCCGACCCCATGCGCGACGATCAGGAGGGTGAGATAGGCCGGCGCGTCGTCGGCGCGCTGGGGACTCATGTCCTCGCCGCAGATCTTGCAGGCGTTGACGACCTTGAGATAGGAGCGGAACAGCTGACCCCGGCCGCAGGCCGGGCATCGGCCGAAGAAGCCGCGGGTGATCGCCGTGCGCAGCGGACGCTCGGGCCGGGGCGTGGGAATGCGCCAGAAGCGCGTCATGTCGTTCATCGCCGCTTGTCCCGGCGGGTCGCCCTGAACGGCGCGGGTCCGGTCGGTTTGCGCCCGCCGCGCGGCTCGGCGCCGGAACGCAGGATCTCGAACCTGAGCGCGCCGGCGAATGGCGCCGCCTCGATGAGACGCACCCTGACCGGCCCGCCGAGGCGGAACGCTTCCTTGGTCCGCGTCCCGATGAGCGCACGGGTCGCCTCCTCGAAGCGGTAATAGTCGTCGCCGAGCGTCGCGGCGGGCACGAAGCCGTCGGCGCCGGTCTCGCTCAGCTTCACGAACAGGCCGGCGCGGGTCACGCCGGCGATACGGCCCTCGAACACGGCGCCGACCTCATCGGCCAGATGCGCCGCTATAACGCGATCCACGGTCTCGCGTTCCGCCGCCATCGCGCGCCGTTCGGCGGCCGAGATGTGTTCGGCGATCTGAGCCAGCTCACCCGCGCCCATGTCGTTAAGGCCGCCCTCGCCAAGATTGAGGGCGCGGATAAGGGCCCGGTGAACGATGAGATCGGCATAGCGGCGAATGGGCGAGGTGAAATGGGCATAACGGCGCAGGTTGAGGCCGAAATGACCGTAATTCTCGTGACTGTACTCGGCCTGCGCCTGGGCGCGCAACACCACTTCGTTGACCAGAGCCTCGACCGCCTGCCCGCGCACGCGGCCCAGGACGCCGTTGAAATGCGACGGGCGAACGCGCTCGCCCTTGGCCAATTTGACGCCGATGGTGCGGAGGAACTCGATCAGGTCGTTGAGCTTCTCGACGCTCGGCGCGTCATGGGCGCGATAGATGAGCGGCGAATGCGCGGCTTCGAGCGTCTCGGCGGCGGCGACATTGGCGAGGATCATGAATTCCTCGATCAGCCGATGCGCTTCCAGCCGCTCCGGCCATCGCACGTCCTTGAGCCGCCCCTCGCGGTCGAGAACGAGCTTGCGCTCGGGCAGGTCGAGATCGAGAGGGTCGCGCCGTTCGCGTTCAAGTCTGATCACCGAATGGGCGGCGTAAAGCGGCTCCAGCACGCTCGAGAGGAGCGGCGCCGTTGTTTCGTCCGGCCGCCCGTCGATCGCGCCTTGAGCCTGCTCGTACGAAAGCTTGGCGGCGGATCGCATCATGATCCGGTGGAACTTGTGCGAGCGCTTGCGCCCGTCGCCGCCGATGACCATGCGCACGGCGAGCGCGGGGCGGTCCTCGAGCGGGCGCAGCGAGCAGAGATCGTTTGAGATCCGCTCCGGCAGCATCGGCACCACCCGGTCGGGGAAATAGACCGAGTTGCCGCGCTCGAGCGCCTCCCGGTCGAGGGCCGAGCCGGGGCGGACGTAAGCCGCAACGTCGGCGATGGCGACGGTGACGACGAACCCCCCGGGGTTGCTGGGATCGGTATCGGCCGCCGCATGGACCGCGTCGTCGTGGTCCTTGGCGTCGGGCGGATCGATGGTGACGAGAGGCAACGCGCGCCAGTCCTGGCGCGGGGGGCTGAGCCGGACGGGCCGCGCCGCCTCGGCCTCTTTCAGCGCCGCGGGAGAAAAGACATGCGGGATGTGATGCATCGCCAGCGCGATCAGACTCACCGCGCGCTCGGACTTGACCGAGCCGATGGTCTCGACGACGCGCGCATGCGGGGGGCCGATGCGTCCCTCGCGCAACGGCTCGATGGCGACGAGATCGCCGTCACGCGCCTCGCCGGCCATGGCCGCCGGCACGAAATATTCGCGCGCCGCCCCGCGCTTCTCGACCGGCAGCGCCCGGCCCGAGCCATCGGCCGCGGCGCGATAGACGGCGAAGGCGCGCGCCTTGAGCTTGTCCAGGATCTTGATCACCCGGCCGGAATAGGCGGGCGCAGTCTCGCCGGCGGCGGCGTCGAACTCGACCCGCATCAGCACGCGCGCGCCG
>JBAUXQ010000406.1:0-4048 GCA_049584355.1 Roseiarcus sp.
TGCGCGGCGTCGATATCCTCAATAACGCGGTCAAGGTGACCCTCGGCCCCAAAGGCCGCAACGTCATTCTCGACAAGTCATACGGCGCGCCGCGCATCACCAAGGACGGCGTCACAGTCGCCAAGGAAATCGAACTCGAAGACAAGTTCGAGAACATGGGCGCGCAGATGGTGCGCGAAGTCGCATCGAAGACCAACGATCTCGCCGGCGACGGCACCACGACCGCAACCGTGCTCGCGGCCTCGATCATGAAGGAAGGCCTCAAACTGGTCGCCGCCGGCATGAACCCGATGGACCTGAAGCGCGGCATCGACATCGCGGTGACCGCGGTCGTCAAGGATATCGAACGCCGCGCCAAGAAGGTGCAATCCTCGGAAGAGATCGCTCAGATCGGGACCATTGCGTCGAACGGCGACAAGACGATCGGCAAGATGATCGCCGATGCGATGAAAAAGGTCGGCAACGAAGGCGTGATCACGGTCGAGGAGGCCAAGACGGCCGAGACCGAGCTCGACGTCGTCGAGGGCATGCAGTTCGACCGCGGCTATCTCTCGCCGTATTTCGTGACCAACGCGGAGAAGATGATCGCCGAGCTCGAGGACCCGTACATTCTCATCCACGAGAAGAAGCTCTCATCGCTCCAGCCGATGCTGCCGGTCCTCGAGGCCGTCGTTCAGGCCGGAAAGCCTCTGCTCATCATCGCCGAGGACATCGAGGGCGAGGCGCTGGCGACGCTGGTCGTCAACAAGCTGCGTGGCGGCTTGAAGGTCGCGGCGGTCAAGGCCCCGGGCTTCGGCGATCGCCGCAAGGCGATGCTCGAGGACATTGCGGTCCTCACCACTGGCACCATGATCGCCGAGGACCTCGGCATCAAGCTTGAGAACGTCACGCTGCAGATGCTGGGTCGAGCCAAGCGGGTGCGCATCGAAAAGGAAAACACCACCATCATCGACGGCGCCGGCAAGAAAGCGGACATCCAGGCAAGAATCGCCCAGATCAAGGCGCAGATCGAGGAGACGACGTCCGACTACGACAAGGAGAAGCTGCAGGAGCGTCTCGCCAAGCTCGCCGGCGGCGTCGCCATTATCCGCGTCGGCGGCTCGACCGAGGTTGAGGTCAAGGAGAAGAAGGATCGCGTCGACGACGCCATGCACGCGACGAAGGCGGCGGTCGAAGAGGGCATCGTCTCTGGCGGCGGCGTTGCGCTGTTGCGCGCCAAGGCGGCGATCGGCAAGCTCAGCAATGAAAATGAAGAGGTGCAGGCCGGCATCAACATCGTGCTGAGGGCGCTCGAAGCGCCGATCCGGCAGATCGCCGAGAATTCAGGCGTCGAAGGTTCGATCGTCGTCGGCAAGGTGCTCGAGAACAAGTCGCCGACCTACGGTTTCGACGCCCAGACCGAGCAATATGTCGACATGCTGAACGCCGGCATCGTCGATCCGGCGAAGGTCGTTCGGGTCGCCCTGCAAGACGCGGCTTCGATCGCCGGACTCATGATCACGACCGAAGCCATGGTCGCCGAGACGCCGAAGAAGAACGGCGCTCCCGCAATGCCCGGCGGCGGCGGCATGGGCGGAATGGACTACTGAACGAAATGATGATCGACGGTCGGCGCGCCGCTCGCGCCGATCGTGCGGTCGTCGTTCTCTCGTCGCATCGTGAGGCGTCCGGCGATCAATGCTGATCCGTTACGGTTATGAAATCACGGTCGGCTGCGCACAGCCGACCGCGATGGTTTGCCTGCTGTCGGTGAGCGAAGACCGGAAGTCAGACATCCGCGTCCCCGAGAAGGTGTTCACGACGCCGATTATCCCGATGACCACCTATGTCGACTCGTTCGGCAATCGCTGCCGCAGGCTGGTGGCGCCTGCGGGCGACCTGACAATCTGGGGCGACGCCACGATCGAAGACGATGGCAAGATTGATCCGGCGGACTTCGGCGCGGTCGAAGTTCCCGTCGCCGAGTTGCCCGACTCCTGCCTGCTCTATCTGATGGGAAGTCGCTATTGCGAGACCGACAAGCTGAGCCAGACGGCCTGGGATCTATTCGGCACGTTCCCGCCCGGCTGGGGGCGCGTGCAGGCGGTATGCGATTTTGTCCATCGGCGCATCAAGTTCGACTACATGCAGGCGCGAGCGACCCGAACGGCGTTTGAGGCCTTCAACGAGCGGATCGGAGTCTGCCGGGATTTCGCCCATCTCGCGGTCGCGCTTTGCCGCTGCCTCAACATTCCGGCTCGTTACATCAACGGCCATCTCGGCGACATTGGCGTTCCCGTCGTCGACCCGATGGATTTCAGCGCCTGGATCGAGGTGTATCTCGCCGGCTCGTGGTGGACGTTCGATCCTCGCAACAACATGCCGCGGATAGGCAGGATCGTCGTCGCGCGAGGTCGGGACGCTGCGGATATCCCCTTGATCAACTCGTTTGGGCCCCACGTCCTCAAGTCGTTTCGGGTCTGGACATACGAAGTCTTCGATGAGCAAGCCAGCGCGCCCAACCTTGCCCAGCAAGGCCGTTAGGACAGGCGGGCGAGACCCTTCAAACTAGGCGGCCGCAGCGCAAAATCGGCGCTATCGTACAGGCGACGAATGTCATCGCCGGCATACCTCTCACCCTCGACTTCAAGGATCGCGCCGAGGAGAAGTTCGGGCGGAAGCTCTTCGATTGCGAAGCGAACGGCGTCCGCCGATCGCGCGAAGCGTTTGTACCCAAATCGTTGATGCGGGGATTTGCGAAGCCGCGGCGGGAACAGCTCCGCCCCGGCGTTGTAATCGAACCTCATGGGGCGTCCAGTCTGGCCCCTTCCGGTGAACGATCACCTGAACGAGCATTGTTTGAGAGAGAACACTTATTTAGGAATAGAACTCGAATAAAACGAGTCGGGGACGACAGTTTATTTTAAAATGAGCGTCAGAATCCCTGCATAGCCACAAATCAACTGCAAAGATGGGTCAAACCGGCGTCTGCCACGCCCCAAGAGTCCTCACGATCGCGTTCCTGGCGCGATCGCAAAATCCTCTGACCGACCCCAACGCCTATTCCTCGAACCGCTCGCTCGTCCCGATCGACTTCGCCGGCGCGAGCGACGGGTCGGGCTTCTGCGCCGGAAGGCCAAGGTCGCGGAAGCGGTTGACGATCGGATAGCGCCGGTCGCGGCCGAAGTTCTTCGGCCCGACCTTCACCCCCGGCGCCGACTGGCGGCGCTTATACTCGGCGAGATAAAGCAGGCGCTCGACCTTACGCACCGTCTCCGGATCGTAGCCTTCGGCCACGATGTCGGCGATCCGCATCTCCTTTTCCACCAGCCCGTGCAGAATGCCGTCCAGCACCGGATAGGGCGGCAGCGAGTCCTCGTCCTTCTGGTTCTCGCGCAATTCCGCGCTCGGCGGCTTGATGATGATGTTCTCGGGGATCACCTCGCCGTCCGGTCCCAGCGCCCCTGCCGGCTTCCAGCGGTTGCGAAGCGCCGACAGGCGAAAGACCTCCATCTTGTAGAGGTCCTTGATCGGATTGAAGCCGCCGTTCATGTCGCCGTAGAGCGTCGCGTAGCCGACCGACATTTCCGACTTGTTGCCGGTCGTCACCACCATCGCCCCGGTCTTGTTGGAGATCGCCATCAGGATCAGGCCGCGCGCCCGGCTTTGGATGTTCTCTTCGGTGATGTCGCGCGGCTTGCCGGCGAACATCCGCTCGAGCGCGCGCTCGACCCCCTCGACCGGTTCGGCAATCGGCACGATGTCGTAACGGATTCCGAGCGCCTTCGCGCACCCCGCGGCGTCGGCGAGCGATTCGTTCGAGGTGAAGCTATAGGGCAGCATCACCGCCTGCACCCGCTCCGCGCCAAGCGCATCGACCGCCATCGCCGCGCACAAAGCCGAATCGACCCCGCCCGAGAGGCCGAGCACGACGCCGGGAAAGCGGTTGTTGTCGACGTAGTCGCGCAAGCCCATGACGCAGGCCGCATAGTCGGCTTCGTCGCCCTCCTCGACGACGGCGCGCGGTCCTTCGACACAAGCCCAGCTCTTGCCGCTCCGCTCCCACACC
>JBAUXQ010000407.1:0-2160 GCA_049584355.1 Roseiarcus sp.
CGTCGAGGCTCTCGAAGGCTGCATGGGTCTTCTCGGAGTGCAAAGGGGACATCCAGCATTTCTGCCCCCAGGCCACATACGGCAACATTGCCGACTGCATGAGGCCGCATCTTGGCGAGACCAGCGACCAATGCAGGGGAGCGATGGCGTTCATCGCCTCCCCCGCGGGCGACTAGCAACGCCCACGGGGTGCATCGGCTGGCTCTCAGCGCGAGGCCAACTGCCGATCTGATTTGCGCGAACAAAGCCTTAGTCGACCACATCCAGCGGCGTTTTGCCGCTGGATACGGCCTCGGCGCCGAGACAATCGAGCGACGACGGCGGCCAATTCTGAGGGCAGAACAATGATCAAATTCGGAGGAACACCCAACTTACGAACTCTCGGACTCATCAGCAGCGTCGCCCTGCTGATCATCGCAAACGCGCCGGTCCGGGCGCAAACCGCGGAGGAGCAGGAGAAAGGCTATCGCCTCGAGACGATGGAGCAGGCGCTTCAGAAGAAAGAGCGCTTCGACCTCTATGGCCTGCACTTCGACAGCGACAGCGCAAATTGAGCCCGAGTCGAAATCGCTCCTCGACGACATCGCGACCGCGCTCAAGAACTTTCCTGACTGGCGCCTGAGGATCGTCGGACACACGGATTCCACCGCCGATCCGCTACACAACCTTCACCTTTCGGTGGATCGCGCTCTCGCCGTCAGGGCAGCCCTCGCGGACCGCGGAGTCGACCCTCTAAGGCTCACTGCGTCAGGTCTCGGTGAGGATCAGCCCATAGCCAGCAACGCCACACCCGAAGGGCGCGCTCTCAACCGCAGGGTTGAACTCGACAGGGTCACCGACTCGCCCGAGGCGAAGAGGATGCTCAAGGCGATGTCAGACTTCCTCGGCGCGCAGAAGAACTTGTCCTTCGGCTTCGACAGCGTTTTCGAAGTCATCACGCCAACCGCTCAGAAATTGGGCCTTGCAAGCTCGGGAACCGCAACGCTCTCCCGACCGGACAAGGTTCGCTTCGCACGGTCGGGCGGGTTTGCCGACTACGAGATTCTCTATGACGGAAAGACGCTCACGTTTCTGGGGAAGAATGCCAATCTCTTCACTCAGGTCGCGGCTCCGGGCACCGTCGATCAGCTGATCGACACTCTCCAGGACAAATACAACAGACACTTGCCCGGAGCCGATCTCCTGATGACCAACTCGTATGACGAACTGATGCAGGACGTCTATGATTCAAAGGATCTTGGCAGCGGCGTGATCAGCGGCGTCGAGTGCGACAGTCTCGCGTTTCGCAAAAACGACGTGGACTGGCAGATCTGGATCGCTCAAGGCGACCGCCCATACCCTTGCAGGTTTGTCATAACGTCCAAGTTGGAAAGCGGCGACCCCCAGTACACCATTCAATTCGCCGACTGGAAATTCGGCAATGATGTCGCGGCCGATGACTTCTCTTTCAAAAATGCTTCAAACGCAAAACAGATTGCTCTGAAGGACTTTCAGGAGAAGCTCGGCAGCTTGCCGGAGAACTTCAAGCTAGGAGATGCAAAATGACAAAGAAGAGGCTTGGACTCTCTCTGAGCGTTGTGATGCTGGGACTGCTCGCGATGGGCGTTGGCGAGCGGTTCTCGCTCCCTGGGCTAAGCGGTTACGTGGCGACTGCTGAGGCGCGTGTCGGTCGTCCGCTGACGCCTGTCAGCGTCGCCGGCGTGGCGCGAAGGACCACGCGGCGCTGCGCGACCGGCGTTTACAACTGCTAAAGCATCGGGCTGCCCCGACCGACCTCTTGCGGTCAACTGGCGCGTCGCGCCGCCGCCTTTCGGCTGGCAGCGCGGCCTTTCCGGTGTTCGGCTGCCCATTCCACGGCGGTCGCAAAAGTTACGCCACCTGGCATTTGTGGAGAACACCCATGGAATTCCGTATCGCCGTCTTGGCAAGCGCATTAGTCGTGGGTTTGGTCTTCTCCGCCCTGCCGGCTAGCGCAGCCATAACCCATACCACCTCGAACCTGAACCTGCGAGCGGGACCCGGCACGCATCATAAGATCAAGGCCATCATTCCGGCGGGTGCGCCGATTGATATCGAAAGTTGCGGGCACACTTGGTGCTACATGGCTTGGGCTGGACACGTCGGCTACGTCAAGCATCAATACCTGGTGCACCACGTGAC
>JBAUXQ010000408.1:0-7383 GCA_049584355.1 Roseiarcus sp.
CTCCTAAATGGGACACGGCTTTGAAGCGCGGAAGTCAACCGCCCAACAACCGGGCGGCGACGCGAAAGGCCCTTGCACGGCGTCCCGCCGGCGGCCGTGGCGTTCGCGCGGCCCAACACTACCAAGCCATTATCGAATCCTCCGATGACGCCATCCTGTCGAAGGATCTCAACGGCGTGATCCTCAGCTGGAACAATGGCGCGGAGCGGCTTTTCGGCTTTAGCGCCGAGGAGGCGATCGGCAGGCCGGTCACGATCATCATTCCACGCGACCGTCTCGATGAAGAGCCGGCAATCCTCGAAAAGATTCACCGCGGCGAGCGAATTCACCACTTCGAGACTGTCCGGCAGCGCAAGGACGGCAGCCTTATCGACATTTCGCTGACCATCTCGCCGATCCGGAATTCGCGCGGAACGATCGTCGGCGCGTCAAAAATCGCGCGCGATATCACGGAGCTCAAGAAGGCCCGCGAACGACAGCGCTTGCTGCTGAGAGAAATGAGCCATCGGGTCAAGAACCTCTTCGCCCTCTCCGGCAGCATCGTGAGCTTGAGCGCCCATTCGGCGACATCCGCGCACACGCTTGCGGAATCGGCCCGCGAGCGCCTTTCCGCGCTGGCGCGCGCCCACTCCCTGACGTTCCTTCACGGGATCGACGGCGCCGCGGCGCCTCAGCCGACGACGCTGCGCTCGCTTCTCCGCACTATTGTCGCGCCCTTCGACAAACCGGATGAACGGCGCATCGTCGTCTCCGGCATTGACGCTGGAGTATCCGCCGCCAACGCCACCAGCCTCGCCCTTCTGCTGCACGAATTCGCGACCAACGCGGCCAAATATGGCGCCCTCTCCTCAGCTCGCGGAACAGTCAAAGTCGTCATTGCCGAGGAGAGCGACGCGATCGTCGTCTATTGGACCGAGCGCGGTGGACCCCGGGTCACGCCGCCGGAGGGCAATGAGGGATTCGGCGGCGTCCTGTCGCGCATCGCGGTGGCCAACCAGCTGGGCGGAGAGATCGCGCGCGATTGGAAGCCGGAAGGACTCGCGATCCGCCTGTCTGTCCCTCGATCGCGCCTTGGAGGTGAGGAATCTGCATCGGACTGAAGAAAAAAAGGACCCCGACAAGTTGTCGCCGGGGCTTTAGACGAGTGGCGCCGCCTATTGCCAACCCTGGCCCTGATACCAGGCGTCTATCTGCTTGCGGGTTTCATCCCTGGCGATTCCGTATCTCTCCTGGATTACGCCCTCGAGCTTTTCGCGCCTGCCGTCGATCTCGGTAAGGTCGTCGTCGGTCAGTTTTCCCCACTGTTGCTTGACCGCGCCTTTCACCTGCTTCCAATTTCCCGATACCCGATTCCAGTCCATGATGACCTCCTTAACGCAACGGATAAACGGCGCCTCGGCCCTTCTGTTCCGGAAGACGTCGTCGGAGGCTTCCGACGCCGAAAGTCCTCTGACGGAACGCTTCTGTCCGACAAACATTTGTGCGTGAGCCGGCGCGGGCGCAGGCCAAAGGGAGGACATCAACATGGGATTCGGAAGAGGGGTGCTGCTTTGGCTGATTGGAGTTCCCATTCCGATCATCGTCCTGATCGCGCTCCTGTGGCATCATTGAACGAAACGGCGGGATCATTCGCATTAACGCGCTAAGCCCCGCTGACCGGAAAACTCGCCCGGGGTTTTCCAGTGCTCGGATCCTCAGCTGCGGCCGCGCAGGAAGTCGGGCGGCGCAGACAGAGAGGCAAGGAACAGGAGCCTCTTCCAATAGTGATCCTCACAAACGACCCCGCACTGGCGCACTCGCCCGCGACGACGTAGATTGGCGTGCAAGAACCAAGAGCTCCCCGGAGGCGCATGCCGCATAGCCGATCCGATGCCGTCCTTCGATAGACCGGCTACGCCCCCGCCTTTCGTCGAAGACAAATCTGCGAGCGAAGCGTCAGACCTGACCGTGCGTGCTTTGCAGCAGCGCATCCGGCAGCAAGAAATCCTGGCCGAGCTCGGAGTTGGCGCGTTGCAGGGACCCGGCTTCGACCAACTCCTGGCTGATACGGCGCGTTTGACCGCAGAAGGCCTTCGCACTGAGTTTTGCAAGGTGCTCGAATATATTCCGGCCGAAAACCGCTTTCTGGTTCGAGCCGGGGTCGGTTGGGATTCGGGCATTGTCGGCGTCGCCGGCATCGGCGCGGACCTCGCCTCCCCCGCTGGATTTGCGCTGAAAACTGGCCGGCCGGTCATCTCCAACCATCTCGAGAGCGAGGAGCGCTTCAGAACGCCCGAGATTCTCGTCAGACACGGCATTCATCGGGCGATGAACGTCATATTGCAGGGAGACGGCCGGCCCTTCGGCGTCCTGGAGGTCGACAGCCGATCGGATGACAGGTTCGTCGAGCATGACCTCGCGTTCCTGCAGGGCGCAGCCAACATTCTGGGGATGGCGATCGAGCGCGAGCGGCACGAGCGCAACCTCAACGCCGCGCTGGAACGTCATCAGTTTCTCATCAAGGAGATGAACCATCGGGTGAAGAACAGTCTGGCGCTGGTCGCCAGCATGCTGCGCCTCCAGGCGCGCGAGAATAGCGAGCCGGAATTCGCCCAACATCTCGAAGATGCGACGCTTCGCGTGGCGGCCATCGCCAGGGTGCACGAGCAATTGTATCAATCATCGGACATCGAGCGGTTCGATATCGGTCGATACATCGAAGCCATTTGCAAGGACCTGGGCGCCAGCTTCTCGCAATGCGAGATTCTCGTGCAGGCGCAGCCCGGGATAATCATCTCCGCCGACCGTGCGATTTCATCGGCGCTGATCGTCAACGAATTGGCGTCCAACGCCGCAAAGCACGCTTATCTTGGCGATGGCCCGGGCCGGGTGTGGGTCAACGTGGCCGCGACCGGCGATGGCAGCCTGTTTTCGATCTCGGTTCGCGACGAAGGCAGCGGTCTTCCTGAGGACTTCGAGATCGGCAAGGGGAGGGGAATGGGCGCCCGTATGGTCGGCGCGCTCGCCGAACAGTTGGATGCAACGTTGGCGGTCGTCCCGCGCCATCCCGGCGCCGAATTCATCCTCACCGCGCCGCTGGCTCCGTAGGCGCGCGACCTTTTCTCTTTGGGTTGAGGCGTCCGACGATTGGCGCGATTCGCTGGCCGGCCCGAACGATACTGGCCGACCCCGCGGCTTTCAGCTTTTCCCGCCGCGGTCGAGTCGGTCGAGCAACTGCCGAAGTCGATCGGGAATCGGCTCAGCAACCACCTCATCGAAGATGGCTTTTAGCTGACCGACGATATATTGATCCACTCCCGCCGGCGCGCCCGGCGAGGCGGCAGCCTTCGCCGGCCCCTTCCGCGATCTTCCTGAAGTCTTCTCAGGCATTCGCAATTCTCCGCCCGGCCCGGTGTCGCCGCGGCCGGCAGGCTGTTCCATAAAATCGCTCACCCCATCCGACACGAGAAACCGCCGGCGGACAAGCGAACGACCTGCGGCGAATCAACCCGGCTGCGCTCGATGAGCCGCGACTGATCCGGACAATGCTTGAGACCGAGACTCGCCGGTTCCGGCCTTCACGATCTCGTCCAGCGGCGCGACCAGCCGCCACGTCAAGCCTTCGACGTCAAAGCTCAGCGTCGAAGTCGCATTGAGACCAGCGGCCGTCAGACGTTTGAGCACAACGGCGCCGAATCCTGAGACCGGCCTCGCATTCACTTGCGGTCCGCCGCGTTCGCGCCACGTGATCTCGAAGTTGGGCTCGGCGCCGCTGTCGTCGATCCGCCAGACAAGAGAGACATCTCCGGACTCGTTCGAGAGCGCGCCATGCTTGAGCGCGTTGTTGCAAAGCTCATGCAGCGCAAGGCCAAGCGTCTGAGTCGCGTTGGAGCACAGCAGGACCATCGGCCCCTCGCTGGCAAAGCGCTTTTCCAGCCTGTCTGAATGAAGCGCCACTTGCGCCCCCACCAGCGCCTCGAGCGGCACGCCGCGCCAATTCCGATCCGTCAGCAAATCCTGACTCGCGGCTAGTCCGAGCAATCGGTCGGAATACCGCCGCTCAAACTCGTGGATCGTTGTCGCGGTGGAGACCCCGCAGCGCGCAATGGCTTGCGCGACGGCGAGCAGGTTGCGCGAGCGATGATTGACCTCGGCCAACAAGTCTCTGATATTTTCCTCGCGCTGCTTTTGATCGTCAATGTCGGTGGTCGTGCCATACCACCTGACGACCGCTCCCTGTTCGTCAAGCAGCGGCGAGGCGCGGCTCAGGTGCCACGCATAACCCTTCCCGATCGCAAACAGGCGGTGCTCCATTTCATAAGGAACGCCGGCCTCGCTCGCGCGGAGCCACGCCTCCGCCGTCGCCCGCCGATCGTCGGGATGGATGATCCCTTCCCAGTCCATCCGGCCTATTGCGCCATACTTTTCGCGGCGGGCGCTGGTGTAATCGATGCGGCCATCGGGGCGCGCCGTCCAGACCAGCTGAGGAAGGCTGTCGGCCAGAAGCCGAAAATGTTCTTCGCTTGTTCGCAGTTCCTGCTCGGCGCGACGCTGTCGCTCTGCTCGGAGGGAGAGAAGCTCGGAAGCCCTGGCCAAGGCGTCGCCAAGACTGTCGAACTCACGAACGCCCGTCGGCGCCGTGTCGATCGGCTCGCCGGTGAATACATTCTCCGTCTTCGATTCCAATTCTCGCATCTTTTGCGCGAGAGTGCGGCTGCTGAGATAGGACAAGAGAAGGCTGCCCGTTAGCGCAATGGCCGCCAATATCGAGCTGATGACAAACGCGCCCGGTCCAAGTCCGAGGTCGCTTGCTGCTGCAGCGACGCCAACGGTCCAGCCGCCAGCCGCAGGCGCGTAGGCGGAGACGACCTGCTGGCCGCTGACCGAAGCGTGGGTAACGGTTGATTCAGGCAGGCGCCGCGCCGCGTCGCGAAACTCTTGGCTGGCCAGCGTCCCGGGGGTCCCGGGCTCACCTGGCAGCCGCGCGACAAAAGCGCCCTGACGATCGACGATGCCCGATAGCCAGCTTGCCGGTAAATTCTGACCCTGCAACAGACGGCGGAATTGCTCCAGCGAAAGAATCATCGCGATTTCGTAGATGGGTTTGCCATCGACAACGACCGGGGTTTCGATCGAAGCGTGCGCCTCGGGCAAAGCAGAGTCCGCGCTGACGTCGGAGAGAAAGGCGGAGCCCGATTCAATCGCCTGACCGACCAGCGCCACACGATCGCGCAACAGAGGCGAGTCCGAGGGAAGCGAAGGAATGCTCAGTATGGGATGGCCGTCCGCCGTCGAGACGATCAGCGTCACCCCGGGCGCCCCGGCCACAACATCTCGCGCTTGCTCTGCGAAGCCGGTCAAATCTCCGTGCCGAAGGAGGCTCGAACGAGACAGCGCCGCCGACAACAGGAAGTGCGCATTGATCTCGCGCGCCACGTCGTCGGCCAACCCGTGTGCGTCGTCGACCAGCGCCTTCCGTGTCGCCTCGCGATCGCTGTAGGCGATCCATCCCACCATCATCAACGCGAACACGACCAAGGGCAGGACGATGATCAGCGTCAACGCGCCCAGACGCCAGCTCAGCGAACGGGACTTGGCCATGGCGCCTGTTTTGTCAGCCAAATCCTTCGGAAAGGTGAATCCCTCCACCTTCGGAAGGCGTCCCAGGCGCCCCGGCTATCTACAACGCGTCGACGCCATTCGTCGAGCCGCAAAATCGAACCGGTCGATCCCAAGTTACGCCTGATCTGGTTCGCTGGCCGACGAGACCCGTTCCCGATTGTCGACCACAAGGGCCGCCGACGACGCCAATCGGGACGCAGGCGGCCTTCGCGTCATGCGCCGGGGGAGCGGCCCCGGAGCACTCGAAGATGTTGAGCCGAAAGCGTAGCCGCGTTTGCGCCTATGCCGATGACAATTTTCCCTTGGTCGTCCAAGACGTGGATCTGTTTTCCCCGCTCGCTTTCGAACTCAGCCATGCGGAAAACCAGGCCCCAAACCGTTTCGAGATCGGACGCCAAGTGACGCTCGCGGCGCAGCCTCGCGCCATCCCCGCCGATCAGGCAGAATTCGTAATACGGCACGGTGCTTCCGGTCCGAGATAGATCTTGTCTCGACCCCAGAACGCACGACGAGAATAAAGGTTCCGCCCCAGATGAAAAATCTTTTGGCCGTTCGGTCCGGTCCACAAGAGCTGGGAAGAGCTGGGCTGAGGAGGGGCGTCGGCGCGGATTTCGATCAGCCGGTCGCCGCTTTCGCCATGGTCCTTTGCGACCTGCGATCGAAGAAGAGGGCCTGACTGACCACGGCCTTGACCGAATCGGCGCTGAACGGCTTGGCGATCAGGAACGCCGGCTCGGGCGCCTGACCGGTTAGAAACCGCTCAGGAAAGGCGGTAATGAAAATCACCGGGACCTCCTGTAATCCCAGAATCTCGTTGACCGCGTCGAGCCCTGAACTGCCGTCCGCAAGCTGGATGTCGGCGAGGATCAGTCCCGGACGGTGCTCGAGCGCCGCGCGCACCGCCTCCGTATGAGTCCGGGCGATTGTTGTGACATCGTGCCCCAACTGTTCGACAAGCGTTTGGACGTCGAGGGCGATGAGAGGCTCATCCTCGATAATCAACACCGTCGTACGGATTTGTTCGGAAATCTCGCGTCCGGCGCGGTCGATAAGGTCAACAGCCTCGGCTTCCGAGCAATCAAGCGTTTGGGCGATCTCCTTCGGACTGAAGGACTCGACCGCGTTCAGAAGAAAAGCGATCCTTGGCTCAATCGAGATGGCGGCGAGATTTCTGTTTGCCGAGGCTTCATCGCCGAAGGTCGGATCGTCGACCTGATGGTTGGCAGGCACGTTGCGCCAGTTGCGCAGGAATAACTTGTAGAGCGCGATTTTCGGATCGAGTTCAGCATCGAGACAATCAGGATCCGCCAGAATTTCCTCAAGCGTCGCGGCGACATAGGCGTCGCCGGCCGCCTGGGTTCCGCTCAGCGCACGTGCAAACCGGCGCAAGAAGGATATGTGCGGCGCAACGGCGTCTGAGATCGACATTAGGCTCCTCCTCGGGGTGGGACGTTCAAATGCCTCACGGATTCACGACCCGTTCCGTTGCGATCCGATCCATAGGCGGACCCGTGAGCAAGCGTGGCGGAGAAGAACGTCCGATAAAGCCTGGGGCGCGACGATCATCGATGGAATCGAGTTCACAGTCGGATGAAACTGCTGGCCGGTGATTTTGTTCCCCGGTCATGGAACAAAATTTTGACCGGGACGGAACGGCGCCGCCAAAGCGTCGAAGGCTGGGGTCGAGGCGAACAACAGTAAGCTTATCAGGCATTTAATTGGTGCCGCAAGAGAGATTCGAACTCCCGACCCCATCATTACGAATGACGTGCTCTACCAGCT
>JBAUXQ010000409.1:0-2603 GCA_049584355.1 Roseiarcus sp.
CACCAGCACGTCGTCGGGACCGATCTCGGGCGCCGGCTGCTCTTTGAGCCATAGGCCCGGCTCAGGCTTTTCCTTGACGAGGGCGCGCATGGGGAGGGGAGAGTAGGCGGCGGAAGGTTTGCGGTCAAAGCGAGCAGGGCTCGCCATCCTTGATCTTGGCCCCTCTTGTAGCTACATTGTAGCCTCAAAATCGGAAGGTGCTGCTATGGCCTCGGATAGTGTTGTTCGGGCGCGGATCGACGCCGCGACAAAGAAGCAGGCGACGGAGGCTCTTGACGCGATGGGTCTGTCGGTCTCCGACGCGATCCGCCTGCTGCTGGTTCGCATAGCCGCCGACAAGGAGTTTCCGTTTGCCGTGAACACGCCGAACGCAACGACCCGGAAGGCGATGGCGGAGTTGGAAAAGGGCAAGGGTAAGCGCTTTGCCTCGGCCGACAAACTCTTCAAGGACCTGGGCATCTGACGTGCTGACGCCGGTCCGCTCCGGACAGTTCCGGCGAGATGTGAAGCGGGTCGAAAAGCGAGGCAAGGATCTTGGGAAGCTGCGACAAATGCTGGGCCTTTTGATCGCCGGCAAACAGCTGCCGCAGAGCTACAGGGACCATCCCTTGAAAGGGAGCTGGATTGGGTATCGGGACGTCCACATCGAACCGGACTGGCTCCTCATCTACCGGATTGTCGGGGACGAACTGCATCTCGTTCGCACAGGCTCCCACTCCGACCTGTTCGACGAATAGCGAGCCTTGTAGCCTGCGGAAGCATATCGGCGACGCATGCCTAAAGGTCGAAATTGGTCGGCATCATCACGACGTCGCGAATCGTCATGCCGCGCGGCCGCGTGAGCATGAACATTACCACATTGGCCACTTCGCTCGCCTCGAGCAGGCTGCCCGCCTCCCGCGCTTCTTTCAGTTTCTCCGGCGGCCAGTCGGCGAGCAGCGCGGTGATGACCGGGCCGGGCGAGATCGAGCCGACACGAATGCCGTGCTTGAACACCTGCCGCCGCACCGTCTGGACGAAGCAGTTGATCGCCCATTTCGAAGCTGCGTAGACCGGCTCCCAGGGCGTCGGAAAATGCGCCGCCAGGGAACTCGTGACGATGATGTCGCCGGTCCGGCGCTCGATCATGTGCGGCAGCGCATCGTGCACGTTCTTCATCACCACGTTGACGTTGAGGTTGAGCATCCGGTCGATCGCCGAATTGTCAGCGTCGACGAGGTCGCCGCCGACATAGAGGCCGGCGTTCGCATGCAGGATGTCGAGCTTGCCGGTCTTGTCGAGGATCCTGGGCACGAGCGAGGCACAATCCTTGGGGTCGAGCAGGTTGACGACCAGCGGGATCACGGCCTCGCCGTGCCGCTCGCTGAGCTTCTTCAGCGCCGCTTCGTCGCGGTCCACCATGACGACCCGCGCGCCCTGCGCCAGCATGGCCTCGGAGCTGGCCAGCCCGATGCCGGACGCGGCTCCGGTCACCGCCGCGACCTTGCCCTTGAGCTCCTCCGCCATCGCCTCCCTCCGCGGCCGCTGCGTGAAGTTGAACAGTAGGGGGCACAGGCTTTGCGGTCAAAGCGCCACGATCGGCGCTCCTTGAGGCGTTCGGTCCTTTGCGGCGCGATGCTATAGACACAGCGCAAACGATCGATGCAGCGTGGGGATGAGGAGCATATGACGTTCGTCGATTCACGCCCGATCGCCTGCGCATGGGCAGGCGCCATTCTCAGTGGGCTCGTGGCGCTGGCCTCCTCACCGACGCTGCGTATAATCTCTCTCATTGTGCAGGCGTTAAGGCCGAGCTCGCGGCGACAGGCTTCCCGGAGAGCGCGGCGCCCGCCCTCGGGATCATGGCTCTCGTCAGCGCGATTCTCTACGCTGTTCCGCAAACGGCCGTTCTTGGCGCGATCCTGGTGACTGGCTTCCTCGGCGGGGCGATCTCAACGCACTTCCGCCTGGGCAAGCAGGCCTCGCCGCCGCAAATCATCTCGCTCGTCCTCGGTCTGGCCGCTTGGGGCGGGCTTTACCTCCGGAATGCCAATCTACGCGAGCTGCTGCCGTTCGCCGGCTGAGAAGCCGCCCTTAGACGATCCCCAGCGACTTGCCCGCCTCGGCAAAGGCCGACACCGCAAAGTCGATGTCCTGCGAGTTCAGCGCCGCCGACATTTGCGTCCGGATGCGCGCCGCGCCCTTCGGCACCACAGGAAAGAAGAAGCCGGCGACGAACACGCCGACATCGTCGAGCGCCTGGGCAAGATTTTGCGCAAGCCGGGCGTCGCCCAGCATCACCGGAATGATCGGCGTCTCCCCCGGCAAAACCTTGAAGCCCGCTTTTTCGACGCCTTCACGGAACCGGCGCGCGTGGGCTTGCAGGAGTTCGCGCCGGTCGTCGGCGCCGATCGCGATCTCGAGCGCTTTCAGCGCCCCGGCGGCGATCGGGGGGGCGAGAGAGTTGGAAAAGAGATAGGGCCGCGCCCGCTGGCGCAAAAGATCGACGATCGGCTGCGCGGCGGCGACAAAGCCGCCCATGCCCCCGCCGAGCGTCTTGCCGAATGTGCCGGTGACGATATCGACCCGATCCCCCGCGCCGGTCAGCGCCGGCGTGCCGCGCC
>JBAUXQ010000410.1:0-3512 GCA_049584355.1 Roseiarcus sp.
CGCGAGGCCGAGGTGATGAAGCTTGTTGGGGCTTACAAGATCGGCGACCTGTCCCAGCCGGTCCACGTCACGCCGTAAGTCTTCGGTGAGCCGGACGGGAGACCAGACCCAGAGGCGGTCGTCCGCAAGCCGAATGATTACGCTGCGAGTCGGATAGGGAAACCCGTAGAAGCTGACGATTTCGCCTTCCGCAAGCCACAACGCCTCGTCAACCCTCTCAAGCATGAATCCGGCCTTCGCTTCATCTCGCGGCGAGTTCGGTTCGCGGACGATCAGCGGGCCTCACACCGCGAGCCCGAGCGTGGTTCTGACTTCAGCTCGTAAAACCTGAAACGTCTCGATCAGCGATTGGGCGCTGGTATCGATATGCATGTCCGCCTTCGAATAGAAGGCCGCCCGTCCGGCGAGGATCGATTTCAGATCGTCCATCGCCTCGCGGCTGGCCGCCATCGGCCGCAGATCGCCCTGGGCGGCGACGCGGCTCATGTGGTCCTCGGGGTCGGCCTTCAGCCAGACGCTCAAGCATCGGCGCAGCAGGAGATTGAAGCTGACGAGGTCGGAGACCAGGCCGCCGGCGGTGGCGATCACCGCCTCGGGATAGGCGTCGATGGCTTCCTCCAGCGCGCGCCGTTCGTAGCGGCGGTAGGCGTTCTGGCCGTAAAGTCCGAGAATCTCGCTGATGCTGCAGCCGGCGAGCTTCTCGATCTCGCGGCTGAGCTCGACGAACGGAAAGTCGAGATCCTCCGCCAGCATCCGGCCAAGCGTCGACTTGCCCGCGCCGCGCAGGCCGATGAGCGCGATTCGGCGCGAGCGGGCGGACGCTTCGTCGCTGCGCGGCAGCGCGGCGCCGACGAGTTCGGAGGCCGCCAGGCGCACGCGGCGCAGCGTCGCCTCGTCGCGATCCGAGAGCATTTCGCGCAACATCAGCCATTCCGGCGAGCGGGTGGTGACGTCGCCCAGAACCTCAGCCAACGAGCATTGCAGCGCCCGGGTGACGTTGAGGAGAATGAGGATCGAGGCGTTGCCGACGCCGTATTCGAGATTGGCCAGGTGCCGCTCGGATACGCCGGTCGCGCGCGCGAGCGCCTTGCGGGTGAGGCCACGACGCGCCCGCAGAGCCCTGACGCGCTCGCCGAGCGCCGCGAGAAACGGCTCCCTCCGCCCGTCCGCGATTTCGTCGGTCCCGGCGGACGGGCTCGCAGGCGAATTTTCGCCCGCGGCGCGAGGCGCGGCGACTTCGGCTTCGGCCGGCGATGGCGCCAGATTGTTTGACAAGATTCTTGCGCGCCCCTAAGAGGACATGAAGCACAATATTGCATCAAACCGAGGCAGGCAAGCCTTGGCGCGCCGTTCCGCGCGGGCCTCGAGGGAATTCAGGAGACGCCGATGGGGATGAGCGCCGTTGAGCCGCCGCCAGAGGCGTTCAACTTCGCGGCTCACCTTCTGGGCGCGAACGCCGGGCGGCCGGGCAAGACGGCGTTCATCGACGACGCCGGGGCGGTGACTTACGGGGAGCTGGACGAGCGCACCCGACGGTTCGCCGCGGCCCTCAAGGAGCGCGGCGTCAAGCGCGAGGAGCGCGTGCTCATCCTGATGCAGGACGGCGCTGACTGGCCGGTCGCCTTCTTAGGCGCGATGCTGGCGGGCGTCGTTCCGGTTGGAGTGAACACCCTGCTCACCGCCGACGACCTCGCCTACATGCTCGAGCACGCGCGGGCCCAGGCCGTTTTCGTGAGCGGCGCGGTCAAGCCGGCGCTGAAGGCGGCGCTGGCCAAATCGGATCATGAGGTTCACACGGTCGTGGTGTCGCGCCCGGCTCAGCCGCTCGACTTCGGCGAGGTCGCGTTCGAGGACTTTGTCGCCCGCGGAAAGCCGCTGATGAAGCCCGCCCGCACTCATGCCGACGAGCCCGCGTTCTGGCTCTATTCGTCCGGCTCGACCGGGCGGCCCAAGGGGACGGTGCATTCGCACGCCAACCCGTACTGGACGACCGAGCTCTACGGCAAGACGATCCTGGGCCTGCAGGAGAGCGACGTCTGCTTCTCGGCCGCCAAGCTCTTCTTCGCCTACGGGCTCGGCAATGCGCTGACCTTTCCGCTCGCCGTCGGGGCGACGGCGCTGCTCATGGCCGGGCGGCCGACGCCGGACGCCGTATTCAAGCGTTGGCGGGGCGGCGTCGGCGGGATCAAGCCGACGGTCTTCTATGGCGCGCCGACCGGTTTCGCCGGCATGCTCGCCTCGAACGCGCTGCCAGCGCGGGAGGATGTTGCGCTGAGACTCGTGTCGTCCGCCGGCGAGGCCCTGCCGGCGGAGATCGGCGAGCGTTTCAAGCGTCATTTCGGCGTCGACATCGTCGACGGGATCGGCTCGACCGAGATGCTGCACATCTTCATCTCGAACCGTCCGGACAAGGTGCGCTACGGCTCGACCGGCTGGCCGGTGCCGGGCTACGACATCGAACTCAGGGGCGAGGACGGGCGCGGGACGCCGGACGGAGAGCCGGGCGATCTCTACATTCAGGGTCCGTCGGCGGCGCTGATGTACTGGGGCGCCCGCGCGAAAACGCGCGAGACCTTCGAGGGCCGCTGGACCAGGAGCGGCGACAAATATATCCGCAACGCCGACGGCTCGTTCACTTACGCCGGCCGGTCGGACGACATGCTGAAGGTCGGCGGCATCTGGGTGAGCCCGTTCGAGGTCGAGGCGACGCTCGTGCAGCATCCGTCCGTCCTCGAAGCGGCGGTGATCGGCGCGCCCGACGCCGATGGCCTGGTCAAGACCAAGGCCTACGTGGTGCTGAAGCCCGGCGCCTCAGCCGACGAGGGCGAGTTGCAGCGCTTCGTCAAGGACCGCCTCGCCCCCTACAAATACCCGCGCGCCATCGAGTTCATCGCGGAATTGCCCAAGACCGCGACCGGCAAGATCCAGCGGTTCAAGCTCAGGGAACGGGAGGCGGGCGGGGGGTGACGCGTTGCCGCACCCGGCTTGGCGGTGGCAGCGAAACGGCTCACGGTCTTTCCCTGACCAGGCGTCTGGCCGACTTGCCGTCGGGCATCTCGAGCAGGCGCATCAATCCATCGGTTGACCCGCGGCGGCGATTACCGCAATACCGCCCGCCGCATTGACCCGATCCCTCGCGCATGCCTCAATCGCGGCCATGTCGCCCGCGCTCATCGCCATCGACTGGGGATCGTCGAGCTTTCGCGCCTATCTCTTGTCGGCGGACGGCGAGGTTCTCGAGGAGATGGCGTCGGGCGACGGGATCGCAAGCGTGGCGGCGGGGGCCTATCCGGCGACGCTGAGGCGCCTCGTCGGGCGTTGGCTTGACGCGAACCCCACTCTGCCGGTGATCGCCTCAGGTATGGTCGGCAGCCGCCATGGCTGGCGCGAGGCGCCTTATGTCCCCTGTCCTGCCGGCCCACGCGACGTCGCGGAGCGCCTGACGGCGGTCGAGGCCGAGGGCCGGCGGGTCGTACTCGCGCCGGGCCTGTCCTACGCGGACGGGGCCAGCG
>JBAUXQ010000411.1:0-4385 GCA_049584355.1 Roseiarcus sp.
CAGAAGCCGAAGAAGATTCTGCCGTTCACCGATGAGGCGATCGTGCTCGACCGCGGCTCGATCGCCTACGCGGCGCCGAGCGCCGAGCTCATCGCCGACCCGGCCGCGCTCGACGCGCATCTGACCGCGACGAAGAAGCCGGGGCGATAGGCGCGGCGCCTCGGAAGGGCGGACAAAGTCACCCTGCCGCACACGCCGGACCCCTCAACCGATCAGTCTCCGATACTCTGATTCGGGAGTGCCGTAAGCTTCGCCAGCGACGCGCTCCATTCCCTTGCGGTCGTTGATCGTAATTTCTCCTCGCCGATACGAAATCAGTTTGCGCTGCCGCAGCGACTTCAGCGCCTCCGTCACACCCGGGCGGCGCACGGCAAGCATGAGCGACAGAAATTCATGAGTGAGCGGCAGCGTTTCGGCCTGGATTCGGTCCTGCGCCATGAGGAGCCAGCGGGCAAGTCGTACGTCAATTTTGGATTGCGCGTTGCAGATCGCGGTGTGGGTTGTTTGCACGCTGAACGCCTGAACGAATTTCAACAGGGAGTCGCGAAGGGACACGCTCGTCTGAGTCGCCCTGCGCAATTCTGCGGCCGGGATGGACTGACCCTTCCCGGGCGCCTGGATATAGGTGGAGTGCGGCGAGCGGTGATTGCCGAGCACGATCGGGAGCCCGGTCATTCCTTCGCGGCCGATCAATCCGACCTCGACTTCCTTGCCGCTGCGCTGAACGGCGACGACCGATGCGAAGCCCGTCTCGGGAAAATAGACCGCTTCGATCCTCTTGTCGGCCTTTTCGAGCATTTTCCGCAACTCGAGGGTCACAGGCTCCAGGTGCGGCGCAAGCAAATCGAAGTCGCTCGTCGAAAGGGACGAAAGCAATCTATTGTCGCTGTTCGACACCGGGCTCTCCTCGCACTCAGGCGGGAGCACCGGGCTCTCAGCCACCGACGCCTGGGCGTTGGGCCTCAGTCGGTGATGCGCTCTCTGTACTCTCTTCCCACCTCAATGGCTATGCGCCAGTTGTCGCGCGCCGGTTTGTGCAGTCTCGGACCCGAGGCATGCCGGGAAACGGGCTGACAACGGCAATGTCAGTCGTACTGTCCTTATCGGCCGGCCCGAACTTCACGCCATAGTCTAAAAACTCCGCTGGCGAAATTCCCCCAGTTCTGCGACTGTACGATTTCGTACCCTCAATCGGGAACGCTGGCGGCCCTCCCGCGTTTCGATCCTATCGGCGGCCTGGGGCGGGCTTGGAGTGCGTGCGTTGCAAGCTGCCCGGAAAGTCGTCACCGTTCTCGTGGTCGAGGATGATTGGTTGATCCGTGAAGACATAGTGACCGACCTTCGGCAAGAAGGATGGGCGGTGTTGGAGGCGGCTACAGGCGCCGGCGCGCTCGAGGCGCTTCATGAGGCCGAGAACGTCGATCTTCTGATCACCGATATAGGACTGGCCGACGCCCTATCAGGCTGGGATGTGGCTGAAGCATTCCGAATTTCGCACCCAGAGGTGCCGGTAATCTATGCATCCGGAAATCCCGCCAACGATCATCGCCGAGTCCCCGGGAGCGTCTTTCTCAGCAAGCCGGTCGCCGTTTCAGAGCTTACCGCTACCTGCCGCAAACTTCTGGCGGGGCCGGTTTCCTCCTAAGCTGTCGTCGCCCCGATAACACCTTCGGCACGCGTTTACATTGTTCGCGGGGTCTTCGCCGAGACCCTGTGGCGCTTACGCCGTGAACATTACAAGTCCAGATTTGTACGGATTCGGACCGACTTCAGTCTGGACAATAGGGCTACACGGTAGGAACATCATTCCGCTGCAAGCCCTCTTCTTCACGAAGCGCTGCCGAACGAGAAAAGGACTTGTCGCCAACGCTTCTGCGCCGCGAAAGAAAAGCAATGGACATCGCGCCGTTTTCCCAAGACGGAGACTTCGGGCCCGACGATTTCAAGGCGATGTCAATCGCTCTTGACGAGGTCTGCGGCAAGCTCAACCTGGCCCACGATCAGCAAGAAGAAAGAGAAGTTCTCCTGAAGCGCATCATCGCCCTTGCGCGCTACTACGGCGAACGCAATCCAGCGACCCTCCGCGACGGCGTGCTGCGAGAGCTCGCCGTGAGAGCTTGGCGAGGCATGAGCTATTCCGAAAGCGCCCTACCGCGATAGCGCGTTGTCGCCCCCTCGGACGACGGGACCCCGCCAAAAAGCGGTTGCCTCTATCGATGCCGGTTGGGTTTTGACCCTATTTCCCGGTCTCATCCCAAGGCGACGGCACGCCGACGCGGATTGCCCGCGAGAAGTCCGGCGACTGATCGGCCGCCTTCGCCTGGGCGTTGATGCGGGCGCGCTCCATCAATTCGCTGAGCGGCATTGTCGTGACCACCACCCGATGGTCATAGAGGTAGCCGGGCAGGAAGCCGTTGACGACGAGGCGCCAGTCGAGGGGGAACGTGCCCCCGGCCGCGCGAACGATCTTGAACACGACGGTGGCGCAATTGGCGGTGATCGAGTTGTACCACTTGGGCTGCGCGGCCAGCGCCGTCGATTGTAAGGCATATTCGAGCAGGAGCGCGCGCGCGTTCTCGGGCGGCGTGTTGAGCCGGTAGAGCCGCACGTCCTCGCCGCGCACATTCGAGCGCAAGCGCACCGAATCGCGTTCGGTGGTGGCGAGATAGATCAGCGTGTGGGACTTGAATGCGTCAGCGATCGGTGAAAACTCGCCGCTTTTCTCCCGCCGAACCTCGACTGACCAGGTCAGATAGTCTCCATTCTCGAACCCGAAGCTCATCATCACGTGGGCCATCTCCGGCCCCGCCCAATAGGCGAGAAAGAGATCGAGGGTCTTCAGCTTGGAGAGATCATACGAGCGCTTGCTCCATCGCTCGGTGAAGTCCTCATCGGCGCGCCAGTCGAAGTCCCGCACATCGGAGAGGGTCAGAATGTCGCCCTCGATCGTCCCCGTCGTCTGCCGCGCGACGTCCGGGGCCCAGTCGCCGTCGGCCGGGGGCTTGATCGCACTCCACCAGACGAGCACGCCGCCAAAGACGAGCGCGAGCACGATGAGCCCAATCAGGCTCCGGCGAAGGAAGAGCGCCGCGATGGCCGCGAGGCCGAGGACGACGAACAAGCCCGCCGCGAGCGCTCTTACCCCTTCCGGGGCGGGGAGACGAAACCACAGCGCCAGCGCGCTCCACGCGCTCACGGGAAAGATGACAAAAGCGGAAACGAGGATGCGAAGAAGCGCTGCGGCGACGCGTCTTACCCTCCCCGATGTCGTGTCGCGCATGCGGCCTTCTTCCCCTCAAGCCGCAGCGCGTGGGCCAGCGTCCGGCGCGCTGACCGCGGCGCTTAATCAACCGCCGGCGCGATCGCCGAAGCCTCGATGGTTGCGCCGGATCCGGTGTAGGTCAGCCTGACCTTTTGGCCCGGCTTCACCTTCGTGATGTTGACGCCCCTGGCGACTTTGTACGTTAAGCCATCGTCCAGTGTAACGACATGGTTCAACATGTCGACGGACTTTATCTTGCCCGTCGTCGTGTAGACCGGCTCCGCGGCAAGGGCAAACGTGGCGAAGCCGAGAACCCCGAAAACAGCGAATACGCCGAGCATCTTACGCATCCCAATTTTCTCCATGCGTTGCGGCCGCGGGCGCGGCGCAGCTTCGAAGCACGAACGCATGGCGTTGCGAAGGCGGCGACGAAGCTTTTTGAAGCTGGGGACGATCAGCCTTCGCTCTGGTGGCCGCCCGACAGCGGCACGAACGGGATGACCTTGCCGCCGAAAATGTCCGAGCGCGAGACGCTCAGTTCGCCGCCGTCGTTGGTCTTCTTGACCACCTTGAGAATATGCTGCGCGCCGGGCGGGCCTACGGGAATGACCATGATGCCGCCCGGGCGCAATTGCTGCAGCAGCGGCGGCGGGATGTGGTCAATGCCGCACGTGACGATGATCTTGTCGAACGGCGCCGCGTCTTCCCAGCCGTAATAGCCGTCGGCGCTCTTGGTCACGATGTTCCCGTATTCGTGGTAGCCGGCGCCGATCAGGCGGTCGTAGACGCCGCGGGTGCGCGCCGCGAGCTCCGGGATGATCTCGATCGTATGGATGCGGCTCGTGAGATAGGTGAGCAGCCCCGACTGGAAGCCCGAGCCGGTGCCGATTTCGAGCACCTTGTCGCCGTGGACCTGGATCGCGCTGGTCATCCGGCCCATCGTGCCGGGCGGAGTGATAGTGACGCCGAAACCAATGTCGAGATAATGTCCGACATAGGCGTCCTCGCGGTTCTCGGGCAGGCAGAACTCCTGGCGCGGCGTGAGGAGGAAGGCGCGCTTGTCGGCAGGCGTCCAGAGATCGTTGAATTGCAGGAGCACCTGATAGCGGTCCCAGCGCCGCTC
>JBAUXQ010000412.1:0-1671 GCA_049584355.1 Roseiarcus sp.
CCAGGATCAGCATAAGAACCAGGACGTTGAACGTCTGCAGCGCCAGCGTCCACCAGTCGATCCGCATCGCGGCCGAAGCCTCACTTGATGAACGGATTGGCGAACAGCACCAGGAGCGCGATCACCAAGCAATAGATCGCCATAGTCTCGATCATCGCCAGGCCGACGAACAGCGTGCGCGAAATCGTTCCCGCCGCCTCCGGCTGGCGCGCGATCGCCTCCATCGCCTTGGCGACCGCCCTGCCCTCGCCGAGGCCGGGCCCAATGGCGCCGAGGCCGACCGCGAGCGCGGCGGAGAAAATGCTGACGGCTTGAATGAGATCGTTCACGTTTTTCCTCGCTCGTTAAGGTGCCGCGCCGGCGGCCGGCTTGCGCCGCTCGCCGACGGCGGAGGCGATGAAGACGGTCGCCAGCACCGCAAATATGTAGGCTTGAACGGTCCCAGTCAGCAGGTCGAGCGCCATCAGCGGGATCGGCACGATGAGGCCGGCCAGCGTCAGCACGATGCCGATCACGAACACCCCGCTCATCACGTTGCCGAACAGGCGGACGATGAGCGAGAAGGTGCGGGTGAACTGCTCGACGATGTTGAGCGGGATCATCACCCAGCTCGGCTCGGCGAAGGTCTTAAGATACCCGCCAAGCCCGCGCGAGCGCACGCCCCAGGCGATCGTCGCCACGAAGACGATCAGGGCCATCGCCGCATCGGTCTCGATATGGGCGGTCGGCGGCTCGACGCCGGGAACGAGCGACGACCAGTTCGAGATCAGCGTGAACAGGAAGATCGAGCCGATGAGAGCGCGAAACGGCGCCGGATCGCGCTGCATCGTAGCACTGATCTGGTCGTCGATCGTAGAGACGAGGATTTCGACCGCCGCTTGGGTCCTGGACGGAGCGAGCGCGAGGCGCCGAGTCGACAGCGCCGCGAAGCCGCCGATCAGCGCCATGACCGCCCAGGCGACGACCACCGGCTCGGTGATCGGCGCCGGGCCGATATGGAACAGCGGCTCGAGCGTCAGCGGCGATTTCAAGCCATCCTCTCGAACCGTCGCAGTAAAAGGGCGCGCGCGGCCAGGACGCCGAACGCCGCGGCGAGGAGCGGCGCTGCGCCATGATGCGCGATGAGGGCCAGCGCCAGCGCCAAAGCGACGAATCGGAACGCCTGCGCCATGACCCCAAGGATCGGCCGCCCGTCGCGCAGGAGAACCACGCTCCACCACAGCGACGCCAGATGCGCCGCGCCGAGGAGCGCGCCGGCGGCAAGGCCGAGCATGAGCGCAACGATCATTGCCGATGCATCCATCGCCACGCCGTCCATAAGCCCGCCGCGGCGCCGAGCATGATGAGCGGCGCGGTGAAGAAGACGCCGGTGGCGAAGGTCCGGTCGAGCCAGCGGCCGATGACGACGCCGATGAGAACCGGCGCCACGATCGCCCATCCGAGCACGCCGATCTGCCCGAGCCGGGCGGCGAACGAGGGCTCCCGCTGCTGACTGGCGGCATCCGCGCGCCTCTGCGCCCGGAGCGCCGCCTCCTGCATTTTTTCGTGGCGGCCGTCGCTCGGCGCGATCATGGCGCAGCCTCGGCTGTGAACGGCCCTTCGCCGTCGCCGGGCGGCCGCCCGCCCGATCGAAGGTACCGCATCAACTGGCGCAGCGCGCGAGCGTGAAGC
>JBAUXQ010000413.1:0-8503 GCA_049584355.1 Roseiarcus sp.
GACCAAGCGGCGGCGAATCGCGCGCGCGGCGCGGGTGTGGCTGGCGCGGAACCCCTGGGCGGCGGGCCTGACCCTTCGGGGCGACGCCGTATTCGTCGCGCCCGGACGCCTTCCCCGTCACGCGCCGTCCGCGTATAGGCTGGAGATCGACTAGCTGGACGGGTTCAATCGGGTGTCGAGCCCGAACGGCTCTTGAAAATCCAAGCTGTAGAAACCTGCGGCCTTGATTGGGTCGAAGATCAGATTCCAGCTATGAGTGGATACCGCGCTCGGAATCGCCACGAAGCGATGGCTGCGAAGAAGGTCGTCGCCAAAGGCCTGTTGGCCTGCGCTCGGAATTCCGGGCCGCAACCAGTTGGGGTTTGGCACGTCGTCGCTCTTAGCGATGTGAACCTCGAGAACATCAACGATCGTTGCGGCAGTAATCACGTGGGGTACGGTGTCGAGGACCTTGAATCCCTTGTGGACGGCGACCTCCAGGACGGCCGTGGCCGGATCGAGCGAGCAATAGACGGCGCGGACGCCCTTGCTGTTCCACCGGCCGCCGTCCCGGAACGCCCCTTCGCCGCTATCCCAAGTCGCCGCGTGTATCCGCTGGTCGAGACGCCAGACGACTAGCCCGCTGCCGCCGCCGAGCGCTGCCGGAAGCCTCGTCATGTATAGACGTCGTACTCAAGCCTTCCAAGGTAATCCTCAACCAGTTTGACGCCTGCGGGCGTCGTCAGAAGATCGATCGGACGCTCCTGATCAAGCCCAATCGCTGGGCGTTCGAGCCATTGTTCTGCTTCCTCTTGCGAGCCGAGCACGCGGGTCGCCTTGGCCAGAATCTCGGCGAACTTCCAGGCGCGACCGCTCTGTTGCACGTCGAGCAGCACGACGGGGGCGGACTTGTGGCGCTGAAGAGTCCGAGGGCTTACTCCCAGCGCCCCGGATACCTCAATGACAGGGATGACCTGGAGCTTTTCTATAAGGCTAGTTACGGCTCCTTTCGGTAGGCCTCGATTCAGCAGCGCGTGGGCGTCCAGTTCGCTTTTGACCGCGGACCCCAATATGTGCCGTCCACCAAGCAAGTCCGAGATGATCTGCAATTCTTCCTTGGTTCCGCTTGCGAAGATTTTAGCGCTTTTGGGGCGTCTTTTTGCCGCTCTGTTGGTAGTTTGTGTCTCCGCCATTGATCGACCTTTCGGCTGACATATGTCGCTGCGGATGCGACACTTGTCAAGGATCTTACCCTAACGTCAACACGCCAGCGGCAGCTCCTTGCCCCTGGACGCCTTCCCCGTCACGCGCCGTCCGCGTATAGGCTGGAGATCGACTGATTCCCCCAAAGCGAACCTCGCTTCGACCGGACGCCCATGCCCCTGACCGTCGCCGTGCAGATGGACCCGATCGAGCGCATCCGAATCGCCGGCGATTCGACTTTTGCGCTGCTCCTCGAAGCTCAGGCGCGCGGCCATAAGCTGCTGCATTACACGCCCGACCGTCTGCGGCTGAACGGCAAGCGAGTCGAGGCCGTGACCGAACCTCTTAGCGTCAAGGACGTTGAGGGCGATCATGCGCGACTGGGCGAAGCGAGCCTCACCGACCTCTCGACCGTCGACGTCGTGCTTCTCCGCCAGGACCCGCCGTTCGATCTCGCCTATATCGCAACGACCCACATTCTCGAGCGCGTCCAACCGAAGACGCTGGTCGTCAACGATCCGAGCGGCGTGCGCAACGCGCCGGAAAAGCTGTTCGTGATGGATTTCCCCGAGCTGATGCCGCCGACCCTCATCGCCCGCGACCGGACGGCGATCGAGGCGTTCCGCACCCAGCAAGGCGAGGTGGTGATGAAGCCGCTCTACGGCTTCGGCGGCGCGGCGGTGTTCAAGGTCGGCGTCCAGGATCAGAATTTCGGCTCGCTGTTCGACCTGTTCAGCGCCACCTTTCGCGAGCCCTGGGTGATCCAGAAGTTCCTGCCGGCGGTGGCGAAAGGAGACAAGCGGATCATCCTGGTCGACGGCGAGGCGAAGGGCGTGATCAATCGCGTTCCGACGGGCGATGACATCCGCTCGAACATGGTGCGCGGCGGCGCGGCGAAGGAAACCGACCTTACCGAAAGGGAACGCGCGATTTGCTCGACGATCGGGCCCGAGTTGAGGAAGCGCGGCCTTCTGTTCGTCGGCATCGATGTCATCGACGGCTATCTGACGGAGATCAATGTCACCTCGCCGACCGGAATCCGCGCGGTCAAGCGGCTTGGCGGGCCGGACCTCGCGGTGGCGATCTGGGATACGATCGAGGCCAAGGTTACCAGGAAATAACATGTCTCGCGGCGCCGGCTGGCCTTGCGGCCGCCGGACCGAGGGGGGATATACGTTCGATGTCATACGCCCATTCCCCGGCGCTCGAACGCCGCTCCCACGCGCCGCCCCCGCCGACGAAGGGCGTCGAGCGCGCCAAGCTTCTGGAAAAGCTCGCCCTTTTGCATGAGCGGCTTTCCGGCGACCCCGCGGCGTTCCGGCGGGCGGCGATCGAGATGCTGCAGGCGGCGCTGGCCTCCGGACGCGACGAAGCGCGCGTAGCGCTGGAAGACGGCGGGACGGGCCGTGCTTGCGCGGAGGCGCTGAGCGCGCAAACCGACGACCTTTTGCGCGTCGCGCTCGAAATGTCCGCCCGCTGGCTCGCCCCGGCGCAGCCTGGCCAATCGCTTCCGACCATTGTCGCCGTCGGCGGTTACGGGCGCGGCATGCTCGCGCCCTTTTCGGACATCGACCTCCTGTTCCTCATGCCCGACAAGTCGCCGCCAGGCTTGGAGAGGGTCGTCGAGGCGCTGCTCTATGTGTTGTGGGACCTCAAGCTGAAGGTCGGCCATGCGACGCGCACGGTCGATGAATGCCTGAAGCAGGCGCGCGCCGACATGACCATCCGCACCACGCTCATCGAGGCGCGGTTCATCGTCGGCGACCAGGACCTGTTCGAGGCGCTTCAGAAGCGTTTCGACTCCGAGATTGTCGCCAGGACGGCGCCCGAATTCGTCGCCGCGAAGCTTGCGGAACGCGAAGCGCGCGTCAGACGGGCGGGCGCGTCGCGCTATCTGGTCGAGCCCAACGTCAAAGAGGGTAAGGGGGGGCTACGCGACCTCAATACGCTATTCTGGATCTCCAAATACGTCTACCGCGTTCGCAACGCCCACGAGCTCGTCGCGGCGGGAGTGTTCTCGCCGCGCGAATTCGCGCTCTTTCGCCGCTGCGAGGAGTTCCTCTGGAGCGTGCGCTGCCGGCTGCATTTTCTCGCCGGCCGCGCTGAGGAACGCCTGAGCTTCGATGTTCAGAGGCCGATCGCCCGACAGCTCGGCTATTCGACCCGGGCAGGGCTCATCGACGTCGAACGGTTCATGAAGCACTATTTCCTGATCGCCAAAGACGTCGGCGACCTGACCGCGATCGTCTGCGCCGCTCTCGAGGAGCGCCAGACCAAGCGCACGCCGGCGTTCGGGCGTCTCATCGGGCGCCTGCGCCGGCGGACGCGCGCGATCGCCGACGCAGAGGATTTCAAGGTCGACAACGATCGCGTCAACGTCATTAGCGACGACGCCTTCGAGAACGATCCGGTCAATCTGATCCGGCTGTTCTGGATCGCCGACCGGTCGAACCTGCCGATCCACCCCAACGCGACCCGGCTCGTCACCCAATCCTTGAAGCGCATCGACGCCCGCCTGCGCGAGGATCCCGAGGCGAACCGGCTCTTTCTCGAGGTCCTCACCTCGCGCAACGCGCCGGAAATTGCGCTCCGGCGTATGAACGAGGCTGGGGTGCTTGGCCGGTTCATTCCCGATTTCGGCCGCGTCGTCGGCATGATGCAATTCTCGATGTACCACCACTATACCGTCGACGAGCATCTCATTCGCGCGGTAGGCGAGCTCAGCGCCATTGAGGCCGGGCGGCTGCCGGAAGATCTGCCGCTCGCGACCAAGATCATACCGCAGATCGCGCATCGCACGGAGCTCTATCTCGCGACCTTTTTGCACGACATCGCCAAGGGACGCGGGGTCGATCACTCGCTTGCCGGGGCCGAGGTCGCGCGCAAGCTTGGCCCGCGGCTGGGCCTTTCGCTCGCCAACACCGAGCGGGTCGCGTGGCTGATCGAGCAGCATCTGGTCATGTCCAACATGGCGCAAGGGCGCGACCTGCTCGACCCGCGGACGGCGGAAGCGCTGTCGGCGATCGTGCAGACCCAAGAGCGCCTCAAGATGCTGCTCGCGCTGACGGTCGCCGACATTCGAGCGGTGGGCCCGGGAGTGTGGAATGGCTGGAAAGGCCAGCTTCTGCGCACGCTCTATTGGGAGACCGAGGTCGTGCTCGGCGGCGGCCATTCGGTCATCGACCGCAAGGGGCGGGTCAAAGCGGCGCAGGAGACATTGCGCCGCTCGCTTCCGGGTTGGTCCGATCCGGAATTCGACGCCTACGCCCAGCGTCATTACCCGGCCTACTGGCTGAAGGTTGAGCCGGCGCGGCAGATAGCCCACGCCAAACTGCTGCATGCGATGGCCGCCGAGACCCGCTCGCTGGCGACCGAGGTCACGACTGACGCGTTTCATGGCGTCACCGCGGTCACCGTGGTCGCGCCCGACCACCCGCGGCTCCTGACCGGCATCGCCGGCGCCTGCGCCGCCGCGGGGGGCAACATCGTCGACGCGCAGATTTTCACCACCACCGACGGCCTGGCGCTCGACACCATTTTTGTCTCGCGCGCGTTCGAGCGCGATGAGGACGAGTTGCGCCGCGGCCAGCGCATCGCCGCCAATATCGAGAAGACCCTGCGCGGCGAGGTCCGGCTGTCCGAGATGACGTCGTCGAGGCAGCCGCGCGATGTGCGGCGCGGCGCGTTCGCGATCGAGCCCGAAGTGACGGTCGACAACAATCTCTCGCGCCGCTACACGGTGGTCGAGGTTTCGGGTCTCGATCGGCCCGGCCTGCTGCGGGATCTGACCGCCACGCTGTCGAGCCTTAATCTCAACATCGGCTCGGCCCATATTGTCACTTTCGGCGAAAAGGCGGTGGATTCTTTCTATATCAGCGATCTGACCGGACAGAAGATCAACGCGCCGGCCCGGCAGGCGGCGATCAAGCGGCGGCTGCTGGCGGATTTCGGCGCAAATTGACGCGCGTCAAGAGCCGGAGGATTTTCGCTCCTCCCTGCGCTTGATTTTTGGCTCGTCAGCCCTGATATCCATCGCGAATTTTGATGGGGCTTATGAAACCATGAATGATGCCAACGCCGAACGCGGCGCGGAGCCGTCCGCGCAGGAAGGCGATACCGCTCGGGCCGAGAGCGGCGATCGGGACGCCGCCGCCGTCATCGAGGCGCTGAACGCCGAAAACGGCCAGTTGAAGGACCGCGTGCTCCGCACCCTGGCGGAGATGGAGAATTTGCGCCGGCGCACCGAGCGCGAGGTCTCCGACGCCAAGGCTTACGGGGTGTCGAGCTTCGCCCGCGACATGCTGACCGTGGTCGACAATCTGGCGCGCGCGCTCGAGCATCTGCCGGCGGAGGCCCGCGCGAGCGCCGATCCTGCGATCCGGTCGATGATCGAGGGCGTCGAACTGACCGCGCGCGACCTCGAGGCGGTCCTTGGCCGCCACGGGGTCAAGCGGCTCGATCCCAAGGGCCAGAAATTCGACCCCAATCTTCACCAGGCGATCTTCGAGGCGCCCGACGAGACGGTTCCCGCCGGCACGGTCTCCCAGGTGGTCCAGAGCGGCTGGACGATCGGCGATCGGGTGCTGCGTCCGGCGATGGTCGGCGTCTCCAAGGGCGGCCCGAAAGCGGCGCCCAGGGAAGCGCCGGCGTCGAGCGGGAAATAGCGGTCAGGCCGCCCTGGTCACCCGCCGAAGAGTCAGATTGATCCTGCCGCCCTGGGGGATCAGGGTCGAGGAACCGGCGATGATCCGGTCGACGCCGTGGAAGGCGAGACGGCCCTCGCCGGCAAGGGCCATCGCGTCGCCGGAGGCGAGGCGGAAGGAGCGGGTCGGCGCGTTCCGCTCAACACCGCCGACCCGGAACAGCGCCGCATCGCCCAGCGAGAGCGAGACGACGGGGGCGGAGAATTCCTCCTCGTCGCGGTCCTGGTGGAGGCCCATGCGCGCGCCCGCAGCGTAAAAATTGATGAGGCAGGCCTCAGGCGCCGGCGCTGCCGGCGCGATCGCGGCGAAGGCTGCGAGGAGCCGCGGCGGGATCGCCGGCCAGGGCCGCCCGGTCTCGGGATGGGTCGGCTGATAGCGGTAACCGGCCTCGTCCGAGACCCAGCCGAGCGGGCCGCAGTTGCTCATCTCAACCGAAAACGGCTTGCCGGTGCGGGGCATGCGCGGGCGAAAGAGCGGCGCTTCGGTGAGGATCGCCCTGACGTCGTCGCGCAGCGCCTCCTGGGCGGCGCGGTCGAGAAAACCGGGGAAATGGTCGACCCCCGGAGCGACGGCGATGGCGGCGCGCGGCATGATTCTCGACCGTTCCCGATTCCCTTCCCTCGCCGCCGGGCGCGGCGTATAGGAGGCCGATTTCATCCTAAACCATCCCGCGCAATTGCGCGTTCATCGAGGCGATCTATGGCCGGTCATAGTCAGTTCAAGAACATCATGCACAAGAAGGGCAAGCAGGACGCGATCCGCTCCAAGCTCTTCTCCAAGCTTGCGCGCGAAATCACGGTCGCGGCCAAGCTCGGCCTGCCCGATCCGGCGATGAACGCCCGCCTCAGAGCCGCCGTCATCGCCGCCCGGGCCGAGAACATGCCCAAGGACAATATCGAGCGGGCGATCAAGAAGGCGGCCGGGGCCGATGGCGAGAATTACGACGAGGTGCGCTACGAGGGCTATGCGCCCGGCGGGGTGGCGGTGATCGTCGAAGCCTTGACCGACAACCGCAACCGGACGGCGGGCGAAGTGCGCTCCTCGTTCGCCAAGGCCGGCGGCGCGCTGGCCGAGACCGGCGCGGTGTCGTTCATGTTCGACCGGGTCGGACTCATCGTCTTCGACCGCAAGGCCGCCGACGATGAGGCGATGCTCGAAGCGGCGATCGAGGCCGGCGCCGACGACGTCGTGTCAGGGGCGGAGGAGCACGAAGTGATCACCTCGGTCGAGGCGTTGCGCGAGGCGCAGAAGGCGCTCGAGGCGAAATTCGGCGAGCCCGAGAAGGCGGCGATCGTCTGGCGGCCGCAGACCACGGTCGCCGTCGACGACGAGGCCGGCGAACGGATTCTCCGCCTCATCGACGCGCTCGAGGACAGCGACGACGTTCAGAACGTCACCGCCAACGTCGAGATTTCCGAGGCGCTCATGGCGAAGATGCAGGCCTGAGCGCAGCGGCTCGAGCGGAGGTCGCCCGGGGTCAGACCCAACCGCAGCGACGGTAGCCCCATGGGGTCCACCAGCAGCGCCAGCCGCCTCCATAGCCCCAGCCCCAACGCGGACCATACCCCCAGCGCGGGCCCCAGCCCCACCGATGCCAGCCGCCATGCCAACCCCAGCCGCGATGCCAGCCCCATCCGTGATGCCAGCCCCATCCGTGATGCCAGCCCCAGTGACGCCAGTACACGGGCTCGATCCCGGCCGCGGCGACCGGCGCCTCGAGCGAGGGCGAATTGAGGGTGAAGGCGTCGGACGGGCCGCTCGCGGCCGCGAGCATCGCGGCGCCGGCGAGGGCGGCGATCGCGCCGCCGGAGAGAATACGCAAGGCCATGGTCTCCTCCAGTTTCTCCAGCCGTCCGCGATCATGCCCTTTCCGTCTGAACTCGGCGTGAATGCCCTTGGCGGTCCGGGACGAACGCGGAGCCGAGGGTTAAACTCCCTGCGTTCGCCGGGGGTTCCGACATGACCCCGGACTTCGCGCGGGACGGCCTTCGGCTCGACATCGACGATCAGCCGGCAGACGCGGACGTCGAGGTCCTGCCCAACGGGCTCGAAGCGTTCAACGAGAGCCGCTGGCCGGGCCATCAGAAATGGCGGCCGCTCGCCGTCTTCGCGCGCGACGGCGCGACGATCGTCGCCGGCCTCGCGGGCGAAACCTACTCCGGGTGGTTGTTCATCCGCTATCTTTGGGTCAGCGACGCGCTCCGGGGCAAGGGGATCGGACGCGAACTCATGGGCGCAGCCGAGGGCCGGGCGGTCGAGCGCGGCTGCCACTCCGCGTGGGTCGACACGTTTAGCTTCCAGGCGCCGGGCTTCTATCGCAAGCTCGGCTACGCGCCGTTCGGCGAACTCGACTATCCGCCCGACTTCACGCGCATCTTTCTGCGAAAGCGGCTCGCGAAACGATGAGGCGCGATTTGTTTCGCGGAGGCGCCGTTTTGGCTCCGTGGTTTCGCAAAACGAAACCAATCGTTTCGCTTCGCCTGGCGCAAGCCCTTGATTTCATTGGGACGCGAAATCGGGCGGTTTCGCTGTTTCTTTTCCTCTCACCGGCTTAGCGGCAATTTGGTTTCGCGGATTCTCAACCCGCCTCTGAATTGGCGCGAGCGCGCGTCCACGCA